>QZIJ01000034.1 GCA_003598975.1 Anaerolineaceae bacterium
ATCTTGTGCTCTTCGACAATCCGTTGCAGTACAGGCTGGCATCGTATTACGTGATGTTGACCTATCTCTACGATTGTTTTCCAGCGATCCCATACCTGCGGGCGCGGGGCGGGACGGACACGGGCAAGACGGAGGTGATGCTCCGCATTGGTTATTTGTGCTATCGGCTGATCATCTCGACGGGCATCAGCACGACTGCATCCTACAAGGACGCGATTGACACGTTTCGCGGGGTGCTGTTCATGGACGAGATGGACATCAGCGATAAGTTCGACGACCGCGGCGTGCTATTGAACGTGGGATATAAAAAGAAAACGGGCAAAGTCTGGAAGATGGTGGAGGTAATGATGCCTGATGGGACGAGGCGGCAACGTTCCGAGATGGCGTATGTGTACGGTCCCAAGATCATCACGATGTATGGCCGTTTCAAGGACGATGCAACGGAGAATCGATGTGTGACCTTTGAAATGTCACAGCATTCACCGCTGGAATTGAAGAAAAAGGGAATCCCCCAGGAATTGCCACCGAGGTTTTATACAGAACGGCAGACGGTGGTGAATAAACTCCTGCGCTGGCGTTTGGAAAAATGGCAAGTGGACGAATTCAGCATCAATGAGGATTTGACCGATTACACGATCAGCACCCGCCACAATGAGGTGATCAGGCCGTTGAAATATATTGCAAAAGACGATGAATCCATGTTGAAGGACATCGAGATGTTCGCGCGGTCACTGTATCACCATAGTGTGATGAAGCGATCTCAGGGATTGGATGCACGTGTGCTGGATGCGGTGATCGCCATCCTGGAAAACGAGAAGTATTCCAAGTATTTGTACATGGGCGAGTTGAATGGATTCGGAATGGCGAAATACGCTTTCACGCGTGACATTGCGGTGGTGGCAAACGAGGTCATGGATGAGATGAACCTGGGCGATGGGGAGGAGAACGCCGAGGAGGAACAAAAGGCGAAGCGGCGCGGCAAGAGCCTGACGACCAAAACAGCGGGGAGTATTTGCGAGGATACGCTGATGCTTCCAAGCCATCGTATGGGGAAAGGTTTTGTGATCGTGTTCGACGAGGACAAGTTGGAAGTGGCGAAGATCCGCTATGGGTTGACAGATGCGTTGCGGGCGGCGATGAGGGATGATGACGCTGGTCTCGATATGGCGAAAAACGCCGCGCCTACTCGACCAGAAAATCTTGAACAGGGTGCGATGTTCGATGAGGAGGTGGATTAATGAACCAAATGAACATTAATGAACATGTTTTCGCATCCTGCGATTCACTTTGTTTTGTCGCGGGAAAAATGGCGTTTATTGCGCGTAAGTGTGCGTTTTGGGCGGCTGGTTACAAAACAAATGTAGTTGCCGCCCCCAAAAAGTGGTTCATCGAGGTTCATTTGGTTCATTGGAAGGCTATTTTAGAACGATTATTCTATATCTTAATGAACTTAATGAACTTCGATGTACTTACAGGTTGCTTTCGGCTTTCATTTGTTATGGGTCTAAAAGAAGGTTTGGGCGGCTGGTCCTTGGGCGGAACGCCAAGTTCATCCAAGTTCATTTGGTTCATCGGAAAGGAAGGTTGAGATGGAATGGATCGGTTTGCTTTGCGTGATCGGCATGGTTTTGTGGATCGGGTGCGCGCTGGCGTTGGGGGGGGCGGCGGATGAGGTGCGGTGGAAGGCGCTGGATGATTTGAAGAAAAGGAAGGTTTGACATGTTTGGAGCTGGTAATGCTGTAGCAGATGGTGCGTGGTTGGATTGGCATTGGAGTTGATGAAATGAAATTCGATGAATTGATCATGGCTGTGTTGCGGTTTGCTCTGAGTGCGCTGATCATGGCACTGTTGACGCTGGCAATGAAGCATGGCCGCCGATGGTTTCGGCCTGTGAAGAAGTTTATTCGCACTGGACGATGGGCGAGTGGGCCGAACGCTCGCTGGAGAAGTGGACGCGCGACTCGTCTGCCTGTCCAGGCTACTGTGAAGGAGCCGAGGATGACGGTGGCGCGGGTCTTGACCGCATTGGCGCAGTTGGCGGGACAGAGTCCCAGGGCGGACACTCAGGTCCGCCCCAACAATCAGGATCCTAATAATGATGCGCCGCTGGATCTGAGATTTTAGGAGAGACCATGAAACGAACAATCATTCTTTTGGTTTTGGCTTTGCCGTTTGCGGCCATTTTGTTGGCGGGATGCGGGGATGAGCCCGCGCCGATCCCCACGCCTATTCCTGCCAACCCTGCGGAGATTGCGATGACGATGATGGCGCAGAAGGTGGATGCCGAGGCGACGCAGATGGCCGTGAATGTGCAGTTCACTGCAACCGCCCAGGTGATCTGGGTGACGCAGAATGTGCAGAACACGCAGGCGGCGCTTGGAGTTACCGAGCAGGCGCGCAAGGATGCGCAGGCGACCGATGCACGGAACCGCCAGGATGCGGCGGCGACAGAACAGCAGAAACGGGATGACGCGGCGGCAACGGAACAACGCAAACGTGATGAAGCGGCGACCGAACAGGCGCGGCGGGATTTGGAGGCGACCGCAGAGCAGGGAAGACAGAATGTGATCGGGACTGCCACGGCGCAGATGGTGGCGACGTGGAACGCGGCAACCCTGCAGGTGCTTCCGATTCACGATCAGTGGACACAACAGGCGGTTGCAGTCGAGCAGGCGCTGGCAACGAACGAGGTCGAGTTGAGCAACCTGGAAGTGAAACAACAGAGCGATAAGAATACGCTGGAATGGTTGATCCCATTTCTGATCTCGCTTGCCATGACTGCATTGGTTTCGATGTATGTGATCCGCCGCTCGCGGGTGCGGGAGATCAAGAATGATGAGACTGGCGAGACTGATGCGGTCATTATGGATAACAAGAAGGCATTCAAGCCACAGTTGATGGCGCGGCCGCTTATGTTGTTGGAAGTTGGCGCTGAGCATGTCGATCCAAAAGAGCAGTCAGAAGTGACACGCAGGGCGCAGGGTGTGCAGGCATTGAAGGCTCTTCCTGCGAATGTGCCGCCGCAGATGTCTACAAGTCTTTACAACAATGTTTTTGGAAATGTTCAACAGGATAAACCAAGGATCGAGATCGTGGACGCCGAGGTGGTGAAGGAATGGGTGGAGGATGTGACCCGCCAGGCAGACGATAAGGAGGCGCGATGATCGCAAATATGGCTTCTTCCTTGAGCAAGGTTCCCGTGCGTGCGTCAAGTCGCTATGTTCCAGCGGCACAGACAGCGGCTGAGATCATTTTGGAAGTGCTGAAGTCTTTACGCGGCACGGACCCGAGCCTGATCGAGCGCTGGGTGTTGACAGAGACCAACGAAGGCGAGGCGCTGTTATTTGCGGTGGTGGATGACCTGCGCGTGCAGAGTTACCAGCCGTGGGTGACTGCGTTGCACGCATTGAGCACAAGTCTGCGAGGACGGGATGTTTTTATCAGCAATACAACGGGCTTCCGTTATGCAGTGTTGCTTTCTGATCGGCCTGCGCTGCCGAAGGAGATCCTTTTCCCTGGCGTACGCAAGGGCGTGGTGCAGATCGGGATGCGCTCGAACGGACGTCCGCTGAATATGACGTGGGATCAGTTGGGGCATGTGCTGGTGGCGAGTGAAACGCAATTTGGCAAGTCCACGTTCCTGCGTCTACTCTTGCTTCAGGCGCTGGCCGAGGGACATCGGTTTTTGTTGGGCGATGTGGATGGGCGAACGTTCAGCCGCATGAAGGGCGACCAGAGCCTGATGATGCCGATCGTCAACAATGAGGAGGGATTTGCCAACTTGATCAAGATGGCAGTTGGCGAGTTAAAAAGGCGTGTGCGTTTGTTCGAGGAAGCGAACTGGCATCCAGATAATTTGAGCGAGTACAACGAGAAAGCAAGCGAGCCGCTCCCGCCTGTGATGGTGATGATGGATGAATTTTCGAGCATCGTGCTTGCACTGGGCGGGCCGAACAGTGAGTTCGCCAAGATGGCAACGCAGATCGCGTGGCGCGGGTTGAAGTTTGGAATCCGCCTGGTTTTGGCTGGGCAGGATTTCAGCAAGGATATTGTTGGACCTGTGCGTGAGCAGATGCGAACGAGGTTGTGTTTCCGTGTGGAACGCCCAAGCACGTCGGATGTCGTGATCGGGCGACGCGGCGCGGAGCGGCTGATTTATCCAGGGCGAGCAATGATGCCATCAGGACTGGTGCAGACGTACCTGGTAGCAAAGGATGCGCTCGGAAGCGGCGACCAGGCTAAGGGTCCGCAGGTGAGCGAGGCGGAGAAAGTGAAGATCGGACAGATGGTTGAGCAGTTCGAGGGTAGGGCAGATCTGTCGGGCATCCAGGAGGTCTACGGCATGAACGAGCGGGCGGCGCGGCGAATTCGGGATGACTGGGCGAGCCGCGGGTTGATCGAGAAGCGGGCGAACGCCAATAATGCCTGGTTTTTTGTCCAAACGCCCTGGGCGTCCAAACCCGTCCAAACGGCGTCCGAGCGCACAGACGGTGTCCAAACCAGTTCAGGGTTTGTGGCCGCCAGAAATGTTGGCAAATTCTTAACCGTCAATAATCATCTATCGAAAGGAGTTACGGAATGAACGACATGATCTACATCGGCGAGGACTTGGGGATGGGGGCGAATAAGGTTTGGGGACCTGCAGGCGGGTTGCAGGTGGTGAGCCAGGTGGCAACGAGCGCGGGCGGACACCTGGAAGGGATGACTGGGTTGAAGGCGAAGCGCCGTCCGATGGAGGTGCGCGGTGGTTTCGGCGCGTTCTACATCGGGCAGGGAGCGCACGAGTATGGGCGTCCTGTGGAGAACCTGGATTTTGACCGTTTGACGGGCGCGCCTGAAATGCGGGCGTTGCTGTATGGGACGCTGGCGGATTATCAGGCGATGCATGGCGCTTTCGCCGTGCCGATCTCGCTGATGGTGGGACTGCCGTTGCAGATGATGGTGGGGGAGAAGGCGAAGGAATTCCAGAGCGGCGTGAAGTCGTGGTTGAAGGGTGTCCACGAATTCGAGGTGGACGGCAAGGCGCACAAATTGGAGGTTGGACAGGTGCGATTGACGAGCCAGCCCGTGGGCGCGCTGTTTGATTATGTGCTGGATGAGGCTGGTCAAATTCAGGCGGAGCGAGCGGATGCGCTGTTGGACGAGGTGGGGGTGATCAGCGTGGGCTTTAACACTGTGGAGTTGATGGTAGTAAAAGACCAGGGCGCGGTGGAGCGGTTTACGCAGGGCAACACCATCGGTGTGCGTCGTTTGCTGGAACTGATGAATCACGCTGGTTTGTTTTCGCTCGGCGAGCTGGATGAACGCTTGCGGGCGGGACGGATGAAGAGCGAGTTGAAATCTGCGCTTCCCATCTGGGGCCGCGAGGTGAACGGCGAGATCGAGAAGCGTTGGGGGCAGTCTTATCGCCGCTTTGCGAGGGTGATCGTTGTCGGTGGCGGCGCACTGATTTTGAAGGATGCGCTGACGGCGCAGTTCGGGATGAAGGCGTTTGTGCCGAATCTGCCTGTGTTGAGCATTGCGCGCGGGTTGTGGAAGTTGGCGAATAGGAAGTAACCCCCAGCCCCCTATCCCCCCGTCCCCCTTTCCCCAAACGGAAGAACTCGTTTGGAGAAAGGGGGAGATGAGGAGTGAACCATGGCGAGACCAAAAGATAAAGTACCAAGTGAGCGTGTGCGGATTGACGGGTATTTGAAGCGGGGCGTTGATCCGCAGGTGGATGCGTTGCTGGAGTGGCTGGATGGATTGCCGCCGAGAAAACGCTTTCCGTTGGTGATGCGCCGCCTGATGATGGGGGGGGTGATCGAGACTGTCATCGAGGATGGGGATGTGGTTGCGGCGCGCAAGGCGGCGGATGAGATTATCGCGGCGTTTGTGGTTGATGATGATTAGGAGGCTGAGATGGCGGTGTATGCAAATCAAACGAGTGTGTCGCCTGATCGTTCGCGGGCAGAAATCGAGCGGACGTTGCAACGCTATGGAGCGACTGGCTTCATGTACGGCTGGTCGGAGCGCGGCGCGGTGATTGGGTTCATGCTGAATGGAAGGCAGTATCGAGCAGTTCTCGAAATTCCTGCGCGTGACGCATTTCGAAAGAGCGAGCGTGGCCGCAGTCGAACGGTAACGCAGATGTCGAATGCCCATGAGCAGGCGCTTCGTCAACGCTGGCGCGCGCTGGCTTTGGTGATCAAGGCCAAGTTGGAAGCCGTGAATAGCAATATCAGCACGGTGGAAACAGAGTTCCTGCCGTGGATGGTTCTTCCGAACGGGCAGACGGTCGGTCAATGGATGATGCCGCAACTGGATGCGATCTATCAGAGCGGGAAGATGCCGCCGTTGTTGCCAGGCGGAGATGAGTCCGTTGACGGTGAAGTAGTCGGAGACTAAGAGATGCAAAGACCAATCATCATCGAAGGCCAACCCTTCGATTGGAAGGATGGCGAAAAGAATATGTTGAATGCAGTTGATGAAAACGGAGAGGTGAACTGGTTCGCTGCCATGAATGCCGATCCTGGTGTAATGCGATGTCCTAAATGCCAGGAATGGTTATGGCGTGAAGGTATTAAAGTCAAATGCCCAACATGTGGCGAGATTATTTTAGTCAATGGAGGCTGAAATGTATCGTGTTGCTGTGTTGCAAAGGCCCGATGTGAATTGTGAATTTTTCGATGAGATCGAGGATGCCGAAGAGAATGCCATCATTCAGAGCGTGGATGATGATGTGTATGGGGTTTGGGAGAATGATGGCGGAAGTTTGGTTTTGATTGCATATCAACAAAACATCTATTCGCAATAGGAGCGCTGTTATGAATCTGAAACCGAAGTGTGCGGTGTGTAAGAAGGAATTGGCTGAGAAATATCGCCAGGTGCTGATGATTGGGCCGCAGGGGTATCGGCGGTATGCGCTGTGCGAAGGGTGCGCGGGGAAGGCGGAGAGGAAGAACCTAACCCCCAGCCCCTTCCCTAAAGGGAAGGGGAGCGCGGTGCGGAAGGCAGGTGTGTGATGGACGACAAACAGGGTCAAGTCAATTTCAAGCGGGCTGAATTTTTGGTGAATACGTCGGTGGATGATTTGCAATCGTCTCTGGAGCATTATGAGGCAAACGAGGATGATATTGCTGTCATCCGACTGGGATTGAAATGGTGTGAACGGCGCGGCGAGAAGACAAAGGCGCTTCTGCTTCGCAGGAAGTTGAAGAAATTGGAGAAGGAGGCCAAAGATGGCTGATTCTGGCGTGCGGGAATTGCCTGATGATCTGGAGAACATCGGCATGGGGTTGGAATGCGCGGAGTGCGGTAATCGCACATCCTGGCTTCCGTGCTGGAATTGCGGCGGGGAGGGCGGATGGGATGGGAAGAACTGCAATTCGAGGATCCGTTGTGGTACCAGCCTGGCGATTATCGCCTATGTGATGAGTGCCGAGGGAAAGGCGGCCACCCGTATTGTCTGGAGTGTCGGAAGGTTGTGAAGGTGAAAAAGGAGAGCGAAGATGCCAGCGTATCCATTTCAAACTAGGTTTGTGTTTCCGATTTTGATTGGGGCAAAGCCGCACACGGTTCGCAGGCGGAGGGTGAAGAGACCGACCGTGCCAGGGGATCGGATTCAGATGTTTGTGAATTGGCGGACGAAGAATGTGGTTCGGTTCGCTATTGCTCCGTGTATCAAGGTCGAGCCGATCATTATGTACCCGTGGGAGCGCAAAATATTGAGGGCAGATGAGGCGGGAGTTTATGAGTGGATGTCGTTGCGGGAGGTAGGCGAGTTGGCAGAGCGAGATGGTTTTGCTGATCTGCTGGCGTTTTTCGATTTCTTCAAGCAGTATCGGGATGAGATGCTGGATGATTTCGAGATCATCTGGTGGGACCCGAGGAGAGTGGAGGTGATCCCTGGGGTGAAGATGTGGAGCGCTTCAAACCTAAGAAAAGTTTATATATTTTCTGGAACAACGTGGGGGAAAACACGTTGTCTAGTCGGGAGAAAATTCGAGGATGTTTATGCGGATCGGATTACTAGGTTTAGTTTTGAAGTTCCGCACTTAGATATTTATGATGGCCCGCCAGAAGATTTGTCGGACGAAGAATTCAAGACAGCATGGGAAGCACGGAGGATGCGATGAAACACGCTGATGCTTTGAAGATTGCCGAGGAACTGGTGGAGTGCTTGCGGCCTGTCTGTACGCGCATTGAGATTGCTGGCTCGATCCGACGCGGGAAGGCGGATGTGAAGGATATCGAGATCGTGGCGATCCCTGATCTGACGCCTGTCCCCCGTCCGCGGGCGGAGTTTGGGAAGCCAATTCCGAAAATGTTCAAGACAAAACTGGATGCGATTCTCGAAGAGTTGTTTCAGGAGAATAAACTTCAGCGCGAAAAGGATGGCGAGAAGTATAAAAAACTGATCATTGATCCACAGGAATTTGGCGTTGATGGTGAGCCTTGGGGCGGTAGTACAACCCTCATTCATCCAGTAAAAGTTGATCTGTTTCTGGTGACGCCGCCTGCGGAGTGGGGCGTGCAGATGGTGATACGGACGGGGCCTGCGGAGTTCAGCCATTGGTGTGTGACGCGGGTCCGCAATGGCGGCGCGATGAAGAACACGCATCGGGTGCAGGATGGGGCGGTGTGGCTGGGCGATCGAGAGGAGAAAAACCCTGATCCGAGTACGAAACTGTCCATGCCTGAGGAGATTGATTTTCTGAATTTTCTCGGGTTGGGGTGGATCGAGCCTGGGGAGCGGGAGGCGAGATGGACTCGTTGATCAGGATCGAGAATGGTCTCTCTGCGGATTGGATGCAATTTTTGCATTACATGAGCAATGAGGAGATTCGATGGCGGTTCCCCGATGGTTCGGATGTGAAGCGGTGGCAGGATGGGGGAGTGTGGCACGTGCAGGCGAGCTTTCCGTTTCGCAGGGTGTTGGTTCATCGTGCGATGAGGCGTCCGCTGTGCGTGTGGAGGATGCTGGATGGGGAACGGGTGAGCGAGGCGATCCGCATGGCGCGAGAGTTATTCGAGTTGACGGCGCGGCAGGCGGCACAGTTTTCGTTCATCCGTTTTTTGCCAGCGGGGGCAGAGGATGGGATGGATGTTTATGGCTGTGTGCTGATTCGGGCGGGGTGGGCGCCTGAGAAGTGTGTTGTGATCGGTTGATTATGGAGAGACCCCCATCCCCGACCCTTCCCCCAAACGGAAGAGCGCGTTTAGGGGAAGGGAGTGTGATTGCATCAGCGACTCATGTCGCTGACACGGACAATGGCGGCATGAAGCCGCCTTGTCCAGGACGGAGATAACGAATGGAAAATCTGGACGGGCAGTTATTGGACGGCGCGAAGCAGTGGAAATGTGCGAATGGCCACGTGCTTGGCGTGACAGAACGGGTCAAGGCCGAGTTGCAGGTGAACGGGAAGTCTCTGCGGTATTTCACGACGCGCCTAGCCCTGTTTCGGCAGGCTGTGGACCTAGAGATCGAGCGGCCAGCAGAGATCGAGGTATGCGGCGCGGTGGATGGCAGGATTTTGTCCATGCGGTGGCGGTGCTCGGTGGCTGGCTGTGGGTGTATCGAGGAGTGGCATCCCGCGCCTGATGTGGCGGAGTTGCTGGCGTCCACGTATTTGGCGGAGTAAAATGGAGACAAGCAGACGAGAGGATGAAATGGATAAACTTACTACAACAGTGACTGGTAATCTTGTCATCGGAGAGATATGCCCGAATTGTGGTGCAAAGGCTAAAACGGGTATTCATATTTGCGGCAAAGATGGCGAGCGCGTGTTTCTGATGGCAGAAAGTGTTTGGCGGGAATTTATTGCATCCAGATTAGTATTTCATGGGAGTTATCATGGGTAGCCAGTCAAGTTTACGATGGAGCCAAGGTATGAAAACGAGACGGAGGAAGAATGATAGAAATTTACGCAATAGAGATTTCGTCTGGAGAACGTAAAAAGATAGACGATTTGATGTGGTTTGAAGAAAATATCGTGAATTGGTTTGATGATTCGCTTTATGAATTTGAAATCTATGTTGATGGAAAAAAAGTGTTTGAAACGCATAATGCCGAGGAAGAATGAGCGACTATCTTATTGAAATTGTTTGTGCCGAGTGTGGCAACATAGAATTCTTTGACACCGATAGTCTTCCTGGCGGAAAAGAGCATTGTCTTTATTGCTCAGAGTGTTCCGCGTTGTTGCCTGCTCCGTGTGTTGCAGTGGATGGCAGAATGAGCGACTTGATTCAAATACGAGTAGCGCCAGCAACAATCAGGGATTGTTGTTTCTGCTTGAACTATTGCCAGGTACATTCCTGCTCGGATGGCCATTTTCGTTGCCATAGTTGCGCGAGTGAACTCGTTCTTGCTGGAAAAGGCGAGTGGGCGCAAGGTGCTGGGGGGCCGAGTGTTTCTCTGAATCATGTTCATGAATGGGGGTTGAGGCCTGAGATCAAACAAAAAATAAAAGCTGGAGATTTCTCTTTTATTACGCCAATTCATTTCTTTGACGCTTGACAAAATAGAACGAGCGTTCTGGATTGACCCACGAAAGGATTGGTTGTAAAATGACCGCAGAGTTGGCACTCACTGTGAAGGCGGCACGCATTATTTAACCGATAGCGTCTTCACCACAATCTATATTCGCAGGCAGATTCCTGCCACAGAGATACGTGTCGCCGCAAGAGTGCCAACTCCCGTCGATGTCGGTTCTGTGGCAGGACTTTGCGTTATAAAAGGAGTTGGCACAAATGAACACGAAAGGTAAAGCAAGCAGGAACGTTGAAGCGCTGATAAGGCGCAAAGAACTTTTGAAGCGCGTCAAGAGCATGCCCGCCGATGAAGTGGCCAAGTTGCTGGCAGGCAAGAAGGGGAAGACGAAGCGGGATTTCGTGAAGCACATCCAGACGATGCGGGACGCGGATGTATTGAAACTAGGAGCATCGTCTCGTCGTACGATTTTGACGCCGATGAGCGGGAAGGCGCGGCCAGACAGGACGGACATTGAGATCATGCAGGCGGATCGCGAAGCACTGGAGATGTTGTTGCGGTCGGTCCTGGCAAATAAGAGGCTGACGTGGTTGATCGTCAGCGCGTATCTGGATGAGCATAAGATGGTGCTCTCGCCCGTTGGCTGGATCGGCGAAGAATTGAAGGCGGCGAGGGCGGCGGTATGATCCAGAAGAAGGAAAAGGTTTCTCGCCAACGAAGATGGCAGATCAAGATGAGAGCGCGGGGGAGATGTCCGCATTGCGGGAAGAATGGCGGACTCTGTCTGAAAGCAAAGGAACGCGTAGAGCGGCTTATTCTGCGCCGTAGAGAAAACCATCTCTGTGTCCAATGCGGCGCTCCATCTGGCCAATTCAAATATTGCGAGGTTCATCGAAAAGCCAGCCGAGAAAGGATGAGAGTAATAAGACGATCAAAAAACACACGTTCTAAAAGTTGCGCCCAACACTTGACGCGCAGGCGAACCTGATTTAAAATTGAGGCACAACTAAATAACTCCGCAGGCCTAGCAACGTCAGTGACTCGTTTCACTGACATAGGCGATGATGGCAGGAAGCCATCTCGCCTAATGGCGGGGCCGTTTTTGACGAAGTGAGCGCTCGTCGTGCATTTTGCACGGCGGGCGCTTTTTGTTTTCCCACAACGTGCGTGGGACTTTGTAATCTCCGAGCGGAGCGGGGAAATCAGAAAAAGGAGAATTCCATGAAAGTCAATCGTTTGTTCGTTCTTCTGGTCGTGCTGATCGTGGCCGCGTTCTTCGTGATGCCCGCGTTCGCGCAGGGCGAGGAACCGCCCGTTGGCGAGGTGGTGCTTCCGACCGAGTTGGAAGCGTTGCTGGCGGCTGGCATCGGTTTTCTCGTGACCGCTGGTCTCAAGTCGCTCTCGACCCTGTTTGGCAAGGACCTGGGCGGATGGGCCGCAGTGCTCACGGCGTCGATCGTCACCACCGTTGTCTATTTCTTCAATGCACTGCTCTCGGCCATCCCTGCCGCGGCCGCGCCATCGGTGGCTATTGCGCTGACCCTACTCGTTTCCATCTTGAGCGCTTTCGGCATCCACAAGACCGTCAAGGGTTTCCAGCCCGTCCGCGCGAAGAAATAATGATTTGATGAAACAAGAAGGGGCGGGGAAACCCCGCCCCTACGGTGATTCTTATGGCAAACGGAAACACAACAGTCATCGCAGAGATGCGGGAGATCATCAAGGAAGGCAAGGCGGTGGATATCCAGACGCGTGACCGTTTGCTATTCACTGCCGTCATTGACATCTATGAACACCTGGAGCCGATGATCGCCTTTTACAAAATCGGAATCTGGTTTTTCAGTGGTCTGGGCCTTTCGATCCTTGGACTGATCGGCGGGATCATCACAGGGAAAGTGGAACTGGTTTTCAAATGATTATCAAAGAGCCGTGCATCATTGATACGTCTCACTGGGATGTGCCGAATTGGGACATCCTTGACCCGCGAGTGGTGGGCGTGATCATGAAGGCCACGCAGGGGAAGTATTTCGTGGACCCGACGTTCACCAGTCAATGGCTCGGGGCGGGACGCGTGAAGCGTCCGCGCTCGGCGTATCACTTTATGGAGTTGAACGATGTCTCGACGCAGGTGGAGAATTTTTTTACAGCCTGCGAGGACGTGGGTGCGATCGTTTCGGGGAGATGGATGGGAGAGATCGAGCCTGTGCTGGATGCGGAGATCGAGTTGACTTCGGCGGTGGCGCGGCTTTCGATGGCGGTTGGTATCACGAAGTCGAGACTCTCGCAGAAGAAACTGCTCGACCTGCAGGACCCTGAGCGGCACCTGGCGCGGAACCCCGCCATGGTGGTGAGGGCGATGCGGGCAGACATGGCGAAGAAATCTGTGTTTGCGGGGTTGACGAGCGCGGTGACGGCGAGTCAGTTGGCCGCGCAATATAAGGCGTGGCTGGATCTGGTGGAAGCGGAGTTGAAGGTCCGCCCGATTCTGTATGCGAGCAAGTGGACACTGGCGGCGGCTGGAAGTCCCGCGTGGGTGAAGGATTACAAGGGGTGGTGGGCGCAATATCCGTATGACCCAGACGGGCAGTCTGCGCCAGCGTATTTGCCGATCAATGCGATGGGGTGGTGGACGTGGCAGTACAGCGATAAAGGCAAACTGCAGGGTTTCACTGGCGATGTGAGTGTTTTCAACGGCTCGCAGGAAGAGTGGGCCGCAGAGACTGGCGGGGAGGTGATGATTCCGCCTGAGCCGCCGATTGGAGAAACGATGAATGCACATAATCCTAATGAATTGAATTTGCGAAAAGCCCCGATGGGCGAAATCATCAGGCTCATGCCTGCCAATACGCAACTCGAAATTGACGAGATCATTACCGCGGCGGATGGCAGTAAATGGGCGCATACCACCAACCAGCCCGTGAACGGTTATTGCGCGTCGTGGTTGCTGGTCTATGACGAAGCGCCAGCGGTCGAGACGATCTCGTTCGATGTCCGCACCAGCACTGGCAAGACTGGAACCGCAACCATCGAGTTGAAATGAACTATCAGGTCTCTGCTCTGTGGACAAAAAGCGGCAGTGCGCTGAGTGGGTATAAGCGCATCCTGCATGACTATGAGAGGGCGCCTTACTATCTGCCGCGCTCGATCAGTCCAGGGTATCTGCTGGATGATGACAAGGGCTTTCCAGAGATGTGTCCCGCGTATGAGTATCACTTTGTGCCGATGACGGAGCAATGGCAGAAATTCGAGTTTGGCGTGCTATCGCTCTATTCGCCAGCGAGCATGACTCTCGCGCAGCGCAAGAGTTCGTGGCGAAGTTTTTATGACACGGGCAAGCACTGACGAACAAACACGGTTTCAGCAAGGACCGCACGAAGGACCATCGGGACTACATCAATGGGACGGGCATGGAATTGGGACTGCCAGGACTGCAGTCCATCACGATGGGCGGGAACATCGTGAAGTTGATCGGTGAGCCTGTTTCCAAAGCAGGCGAAATGTGGCAACAGGTGGAGACATTGGATGGGAGGCGGAATCCGCCGTCCATCGCAGATGTGAACCGCGAGAAAACTCCGTGGTTGATCCATGTGGCGGTCACGTCCACGCCGTTCGGTTTCGATGGCAAGTGGACGGACACTGGGCCGTGGCGATGCAATCCGTTCCCGAATAACAACGGCGCGCATTGTTGTTTTCCATTTGTGGCATTGACGCCGCAGTTCATTCAGGTGGATCGGCTGGGACCTGTCTATCAGATGCCGCCGCATCCCTATAACCCGTAAGTGAGAGAAGAATGCCTGTCGCAAAGCCGAAGTTTGACCTGCCAGAAGAATTTCGCCAGTTGGCGCTCGGGCTGGAATTGCCCGAGGTCGAGCTGGATGAAATGTCTGTCGAAGAAGCCCGCCTGAAATCCGAGGCGGGGCGTTCGGCTCTATTTGCGTTGAAGGGGATGCCGAATCAACCTGTATGGTTCGAGCGATTCGAGCAACTGATCAACGGGGGGTGGCCATGGAGACAGGCCGCATTTATTGCGTGGGCATCCATGCCCAAAAACGGACGGATACCGAAGTCGCAGGAGGAACTTGCGAAGCGGGTTTTGAACTTGACCAGCGATCGAGCGATCAGCACGTGGCGGAAAAAGAACCCCGCTATTGATGCGATGGTAGCGGTTTTGCAATCCGCAGAATTATGGGATCACCGCGCGGATGCGTTCCAGCAGTTGGTGGAAGGCGTGAAGCGGGCTGGAACCGATTACAAATTCGCCAAGCACCTGGAAATGTTTCTGCGGATGACGGGCGACGATGTGCCCACATCCCAGTTGGTGGCATTGATTAAGCGAAAAGGCTCAAGCGGGCCGCGTGAAATTGACGATGACACGCTGGATGAACTGGCGGCAGGCGTAACCGAAATCAATCAGGGTCTGGCTGGCGAGGAGGAAGACGATGTTTCCAGCGGCTGACCTGCTGATGACACCATCGGAAGCCAGGACAGAGAAAGACCTGCGCGTGAAGGCACGCAGGAATTTCATGGCTTATTGCCAGTTCGTGGATCCGCGTTACGAGGATCAGCCGCACATTCGCTTGTTGGCGGCAAAACTCCAGCAGGTGGCTTTATACATTGCCAGCGGAGGCAAGCGCGGCATCGGACGTCTTATGATTTTCATGCCGCCCCAGCATGGCAAGAGTCAACTGGCAAGCCGTCACTTCCCTGCATGGCTGTTGGGATTGTTACCCGATAGCCGCATCATCCTGACGTCCTATGGTGAGAGCCTGGCCACCACGCACAGCAGGCATATCCGCGACATGGTCACGACCGAAGAATACCAGGCGATCTTCGGGAGCAAGAGCAACAAGATCTGGCCTGTGGAGCTGTCATCCGATTCACGCTCGACCGAGGCATGGGACCTTGCAAAACCCTACCGAGGCGGGGTAAAGGCGGCGGGCGTGGGCGGCGGTATTACGGGCTTGCCCGCGCATCTATTCATCATTGACGATCCGTTCAAGAACCGTGAGGAAGCCGAAAGCGAGGGGCGGCGCGACCTGGTGGATGACTGGTTTAAAAGTGCGGCGCGCACTCGTCTCAGGCCGAATGCGGCGGTGGTCATCTTCCACACGCGGTGGCATCCCGATGATTTAGCGGGGAGGTTGATGCAGAGGATGGTTAGTGATCCGCTGACGTCGCAGTACGAGATCGTGTGCATGCCTGCGCTGGCGCTGGAGAAGTATCCCACTGAGGACGAACAGCGCAAGATGATGCGGGATGGTGTGTTCCTTCCGCTGGCTGATCCGTTGGGAAGGTCGGGTGGGGCGGCGTTGTGTCCAGAGTGGTATGACGAGGCATGGCTGGCATCCACGAAGGCGGATGTGGGGCTGTACGATTTCGAGGCGTTGTATCAGCAGAGCCCGTTTTCCAAAGAGGGGAATATGTTCAAGCGAGATTGGTTCACAATCGTGGATGCTCCGCCGCGTGACGTATGGGCGCGGATACGCGCCTGGGATAAGGCGGCCACTTCTGGGGGCGGGGCGCGCACGAGCGGCGTGAAGATGAGTTGGGGCAAGGACGATTTTATTTATATCGAGCACACCGTTGCGGAGCAATTGTCATCTGCGGAACGGGATGAGTTCATGGTTTCGTTGGGGAAGGAAGATTATGCCAATGATGGACCGTTCATCATCTGGCATCCGCAAGACCCTGGCTCGGCTGGATTGGACAGTGCGCAGGCGTTTAACAATTTGCTGGCCGATAACGGATTGATCGGAACATTCGACCAGGTAACAGGCAGTAAAGAATTCTATGCAGGGATGCTGGCCACGAAGGCCAAGGGCGGGCGTGTGCGCGTGGTGCGAGGCGCGTGGAACGATGCGTTCCTGGATGAGATGGCGGCATTTCCGAAGGGCAGATTCAAGGACCGTGTGGACGCGGCATCGAGCGCGTACAACCAACTGCGTCAGATCGTGGAGCAGTTGAAGAACGACGATGACGAAGAAGTAATTTTCGAGGAGCGGGTGAGCATATCACCTGTGTAAACCCCACCCCCGTCCCCTCCCCAAATTCAAAGAACGAATTTGGAGAGGGGGGAAGGAAACAATGGCCGATTTTCGAAGCACTGTGATCGAGCGTTTTACTGGCATCAATCTCTCTGATGTGAAGGAGACGATTGAGTCTTTGCGCGAGGAAGCCAGGCAGGCGGAGTTCAACGAGGAAGTGCTGACCGAACGTATGGCCGAACTGGAACTGGCGCTGGAGGATGCGAATTGGATGCGCCTGATGTTCGAGAGCGAACATGAGTTCACGCGAGACGGCATCCGCAAGATCACCGACCTGGCGAGGATGATGTACATCAAGAATCCGCTGATCAACCGCGCAGTGCTGGTGATGTCTTTGTATGTGTGGGCGCAGGGCGTCAGTGTCAAATACAAGAATCGTGACTTGAACAAAGTATTACAGGATTTCTGGGACGATGAGAAGAACCGCACGGAGTTGACCAGCCACCAGGCGCAGATGCTCAAGCAGGTGGATTACGAAGTCGAAAGCAATATATTCTTTGTCTTTTTCACGCGGCCTTCGGATGGACGCGTGCGCGTCCGTACCCTGCCGTTCGACGAGGTCGCGGAGATCGTGAGCGATCCTGAAGATTCCAAGACTTCCTGGTATTACCTGCGCCGATGGTCTGAGAAGAAACTGAACAAGGCGACGGGACGCACCAGCACGAAACAACGCAAAGCCTATTACCCAGATTGGAAATACACGCCGAAGGTGAAGCCCGCGAAGATCGGCGATACCGAGGTGATGTGGAACTATCCCGTTTATCACGTGAAGACGGGCGGAATGAGCGCATGGAAATTTGGGGTGAGCCAGGTGTATTGCGCGATTGACTGGGCGCGGGCATATAAGGAATTTTTGGAAGACGTAGCGAGCCTGATGCGCGCCTACAGCCGTTTTGCGTGGAAGCGAATCACGAAGGGGAAGAAGGCAATTGCGGCGGAAAAGGCGAAATTGGCAACAACGCTAGCCAGCGGCGGAAGCAGTGAGAGTGAGACGAACCCGCCGCCCGTCACTGGGGCGATGGCGTTTTTGGGAGAGGGGACAGACCTGCAACCGATGCAATTACGCGGGGCGGCGATCTCTGCCGAGGATGGCAGGCGCTTCCTGTTGATGGTGGCGGCGGGCGTGGGACTGCCTGAGACCTATTTCGGCGACGTGAGCGTTGGTACGTTTGCGACGGCGAAGACGATGGACAGACCGACCGAACTGGCGATGAAGGAACGCCAAACGTTCTGGACGGATGTGTTTCGATCTATTTTCAATTTTGTTTTGTTGCAGGCGATGAAGGCAAATGATTCGCCGATCAAGAAGCTGGGCCGCATTGAAAAGACGCCCGATGGCGATGAGATCGAAGAAACGATTGTGTGGAATAGCGGCGTGAATACGATGCTCGATATTGATTTCCCGCCCATTTTGGAGAAGGACATTCAGGCGGCAGTGCAGGCAGTGGTGACGGCGCTGACGTTGAATGGCCAGCAGTTGACTTTGCTGGATGAGCAGACCGCGACGCGTTTGATCTTAAGGGCGATGGCCGAAGACGATGTGGACGAGATCATGGCGGAGTTGTTCCCTGATGGTGAGACGGTGCCTGCAGGGAGAGGGGAACCTAGCCCCACCCCTGGTCTCGATACGCCGAGTACGGCTACTCGACCACCGATGGGGAACGGGAAACTGACGCCGAGCGAGGCGTTGGTGAAGGAAGCGGCGCGGAAGTTGATCGAGGGGATCAGGTCTGAGATGGCGAAGGTGGCTGATGGGAATCGGTGATCAGTCCGCAGTCGTCAGCGCGCAGTCCAAGACGTTGCTCGAGGAGAGTGATGTCTTGTTGAAATTGGCTGAGGAGTTCGTGGAGGCCGTGCGGCGGTCGCAGAAGATGAAGCGCAGGGAGAGGATCGAGCGGAGTCTTGAACTGGCAATGCGGAAAGCGTTCCGCGAGCAGGGCAGGCAGTTCGAGCGAGGGTTGAGGAAGTTTCGGGATCGGTTTAGCCCCACCCCCAGCCCCTCCCCAAATTCGGAGAGCACGAATTTGGAGAGGGGAGAGGCCCCTATCCCCCCGCCCTTTCCCCATCTGAGTACAGATGGAGAAAGGGAGCTATCGGAGGCCATCCTGCCAACGGAGTGGATGTTTGTGTTCCATGCGGTGGCGCAGAAGACGCTGATGTTGTTCTCGAAGCCGATTGACGATGCGGTGAAGAAGTCGCTTCTGGCAGGCGCACTGGAAGAGATCGCGAGTTTGGGCGCTGGCATATCGTTCACATTGGTGAACCCGAGCGCAGTGGCGTACCTGGATCAGTACGGCGCAAGGATGGTGACGAAGATCAACGAGACGACGCGGGATTACATCGAGACCATCCTTGAGCAGGCGACCAAAGAGGGGTGGTCGTATGACCGAATTGCGGAGGCGTTGATCGAGCGGTACGAGGAGTTTGCGATCGGCAAGCCGCAAGCGCACATTGAAAGCCGCGCACACCTGATTGCCGTGACCGAAACAGGGAACGCATACACCGAAGGACGGTTGCAGGCGGCACAAGAATTGGAAGCGGCAGGCCTGGATATGGAGAAGTTTTGGGACACGGTCGGGGACGATAAGGTCTCCGATGGTTGCAAGGCGAACGCGGCGGCTGGCTGGATCAAGCTGGATGCGTCATTTCCGAGCGGACACCAGAGGCCATTGCGGTTCCCTGGGTGTAGATGCGACTTGTTGACGAGAGTGAAGAAACAGTGACCCCACCCCCGTCCCCTCCCCAAATTCAAAGAACGAATTTGGAGAGGGGAGTAAAGGAGAAGTATGGCAAAGAGAAACAGGCATAACAAGAGTTTGCGCGAGCGGATGATCGAAGAGATGCTTCCGTTGCTCGAGAAGTCCAACCTGGCGGAGTGGCTGGAGAGCCGCCTGCATATGGAGTTGACGCGCATTGCCGATGAGATGTTCGGCAATGGGAACGTGACGCGTGACGAGAGGAAGATTCTTTCTGGTGCGATCGGCGTGGCGCTCGATTCCTATCACAACTTCCTGCAGGAGAACGGGGCGCAGTTGTTCCAGCGCAGGCCGTGGGATGATGCGCCTGAAGCAGTGGATGGCGGGAGCGCAGTCAGCGAAGCGGAGGATGCCGATGATGATGGCATTGAGTTGACCGAGAGCGGGGCGAGGTCCATGTTTGTTCCGTTGATCGAGAAGGCGGTGCGTTCGGATGGCACCATCCCTGTGAAGATCATCAGGCCAGGGTGGGGATCGAGCGGGTATTACCCTGCGGAGGTGCTGGAGCGGGATGGGCCGAAGGTGTTCCAGAGGGGGACAAAGATGTATTGGAATCACCAGACACCCAGCGAGGAGGCAGAGCGTCCCGAAGGCGACCTAAATGCGCTGGCGGCTGAATTAGTTACGAATGCGCGGTACCAGGCTAATGGACCTGCGGGAGCGGGACTATATGCCGATGCCAAAGTATTCGAAACATACAAAACCCCTGTGGATGACCTGGCTCCTCACATCGGCGTGAGCATCCGCGCGTTTGGCAAAGCCCAGCACGGCGCGATGGAAGGACGCGAGGGAGCCATCATCACCGAACTGACGAAGGCGAAGAGCGTGGATTTTGTGACCGCGCCTGGCGCTGGAGGTCAGATCCTTTCTTTGTTTGAGGCGGCGAGAAGCCTAACCCCACCCCCGACCCCTCCCCATCGGAGTACCGATGGAGAGGGGGGTGGAAGCGGTAGCGCCGTTCAAAATTCAACCAGGTCTGGAGACCTGGAATCAAACCCCATGAAGGAGGCACGTATGGACGAACTGGAGTTGAAAAAACTGCAGGAGGCCAATGCCACGCTCCAGACCAATCTGGACGAGGTGAAGGCCAACAATGCCAGGATGCAAGAGGCTCTGGCGTTGCGTGATGCGAAGGACATAGTGCGGGAGGCGTTGGCCGCCAGCACCATGCCCGACGTGACGAAGGCGCGCTTGCTCGAAGCCCTGTCTGCGAACCCGCCGATGAAGGATGGCGCGCTGGACGGCGCGACGCTCAAGACGCGCATCGAGGAAGCGGTGAAGGCCGAGGCCAAGTACCTGGAGCAGGTGGCTGGCGTGGGCAAGATCCGCGGGCTGGGCGAGAGCCAGAACGAGGACGATGAATACGGCACCCCCGAGAAGTTGGAGGAGTCGCTGGCTGAGTCGTTTGCCGCGCTGGACCTGAGCGAGGCTGGCGCGAAGATTGCGGCGAAAGGCCGCGTGTGAGGTGAAGCATGGCAAAGAATATTGTTCATAAACCAGGCTTGGAATTGGATCTGGTCTGTTCAGATCCTACGACCCCCGCAAGCGGAGATCCCGTGCGCTGTGGAAATGTTACGGGCTTGGCGTTGACTGATGAGAGGTCTGATGGGAAGACCACCGTTGACATCGGCGGATTCGTTGCAGACCTTTCCGTCAAGGCTGTGGATGGAAGCGGCAACAGCGCGGTCGCCCTGTACGACCCGCTATGGTACGTGGACGCGGACACGCCAAAACTCAGCAAAAAGGCCACAGGATATTTCTACGGTTTTGCGCTGGAGACGATTGCTTCGGGTGAGACGGACACGATCAACGTCTGGCATCCGCCTGCGATGGGGACGGGGACGCTGGCGGCTGGTTCCATTGGCACCACGCAACTGGCGAACAACGGTGTGACCGCTGGCAAATTGACCGCGACCATGGCAACGGGATTTATCCCACTCCCACTGGCGGCGGCGCGCGAGATTGCTTCCAACGACATCGCCGCCTTAGCCGCACATGGCGGAATTTTGGCGAGCGACTCCACGCCGATCCTGAAGCGCACCAACGGCGCGACCGATAAGAAGTTGTACGTGGAGTGGGCCGCGAGCAACAGTGACGAGATCGCGTGGGACTTCGTCTATCCGCCCGACCTGGACGACTCGGCGGTTGTGACCGTCCACCTGTTGGCGAAGATGGACGGCGCGACCGACACGCCTACGATTGCGGTCTCGTACTTCGAAGGGATCGGAGATTCTAACGCGGGCGGGAACACCGCGGCGTTGAGCGACACGCTGGCCGAAGTGACCGTGGAGATCGCGGCCGCGGCTGTGGGCGCGGCTCCGACAGGCGCGAGTGTGGGAATTGTGCCAGGCGCACATACCACCGATAAAGTGCAGCTGCTGGGCGCGTGGATCGAGTACACGCGCAAGTAAGAAGAGGTGAAACATGGAAATGCTAGAACTGCTCGAAACCATGCGCTCGGAACAAGCGAGCGTGAAACGGTTGTTTGGAGGGGAAGGACAGCGCGTGCGCGTCGGCAGGCACAGTCCACAATATCTGGCGAAGCTCAGCGAGGCTGTAAAGTTGGTTGCGGATGTGTACAACGGCAAGCGGCCAATGCACTACCTGCAGGAAGCAATGACGACCAGCGACTTCCCGTATCTTTTCGGCGACATCCTGGACCGCCAGGTGTTGGCATCGTATCGCGAGTGGCCTACCACGTGGCAGAACTATTGCAAACGCGGCCGCGTGCGCGACTTCCGCACGGTGAAACGCTTCGGCGTGTACGGCGCGGATCAGGTGCTTGGCTCTGTCGTTGGCGAGAAGGGAGAATATCCCTACGAGGAGATCAACGAGGATACGCCCTATTCCTACGCGGTGAGCAAGTATGGCCGCAAGATCCGCTTCGCCTGGGAAACGATGGTCAACGATGACCTGGACGCGCTGAAAGACCAGCCTGAACGACTGGGACGCGCGGCGCGGCGTTCGGAGGAGAAATTCGCAACGCAGTTGTTCGTGGACGCGAGCGGTCCGCACGCTTCGTTCTACACCGTAGGCAACGCGAACATCGTCACGGGCAACCCTGCACTTTCGATTGCGGGTTTGCAGACCGCGCTCGAGAAACTTTCGAGCCAGGTTGACCAGAACGGCGAGCCGATCGTGATTGATACGGTCGAGCTGGTCTACCCGCCTGTTCTGGAAGTGACGGCGCAGAACATCCTGAACGCGATCACCATCGAGGCGACCGAGAAAGGCGGCACGAGCGCCAGAAAGTTGACGCTCCAGAACTGGATGAAGACCACCTTCCGCCCGAACAAGAACGCGTACATCCCGATTGTGGCGAGCACGGCCAACGGGAACACTTCGTGGTTCCTGTTCGCGAACCCCGACAACGGACGCCCCGCGATGGAACTGGGTTTCTTGATCGGCCACGAGGAGCCCGAGATCTTCATGAAGACCCCGAACCAGACCCGCGTAGGCGGTGGAAGCGATGCGATGGATGGCGACTTCGAGACGGACGCCATCGAGCACAAACTGCGCCACGTGTTTGGCGGGACGCGCATGGATCCGAAGATGACCGTTGGAAGCAACGGTTCGGGTTCGTAACCCCCATCCCCTGACCCCTTCCCCCAAATCGAAGAACAGATTTGGGGGAAGGGGAAGTGAGTAGAGATGACCTTCACATACGACCCAACGAGCGACATCGGCAAGGTGCGAATGATGATCCCTGACCGTGTGGGGAGCGACGCGCTCCTGACGGATGAGGAGATCGAAGCGTACCTGGACATGAACGGTGACGATGTACGCTATGCGGCGGCAGATGCGCTGGACATGATCGCCAGTGACCAGGCGTTGACGTTGAAGGTCATCACGCTGATGGACCTGAGAACCGATGGTCGGGCAACGGCACAGTCACTGATGGAGCGCGCCGATAAACTGCGGACCTTGGCCGATAACGAGGATGCGGCGGCGGAAGCGGAGGATGGCGGCCTGCTTGACTATGGCGAGATGGTGGTCGATGAGTTCACCAAACGCGAGCGCGTTTTGAAACAGGCTGAGCGTGAAGACTTGTAACCACAAAGGAACACAAAGGTGACTTCGAGAATTGTGCATCCACGAATGATGGAGTACTTGCAACGTGATTTTTTCACGCAATTGTGCGCGTTGAAGAAACCAACGAAAAGCCAGGACTCGACGGGCGCGGAGAAGGTGACGCATGACGTGAAGCCAGGTTACGAGGCGATCCCTTGTCGTGTAGGACCTGCTGGAGGCGGCGAGCGGCGCGGCAACAATTACACGTATCTGGACGCAACACACCGCATCGTCCTGAAAGGCCAATTCCATGATCTCACGGAAGAATGGCTGGCGGAGGTGGATGGGCAGGAATATCAGATCCTGTTGGCGGCAAAGGATGCGGAAGGGATCATGACAAGGTTGGAAACGAGGATTGTGAGATGAGCGATGATGGTGTGATCGTTGGCAAGGCAGAGTTGATCGCAAAATTTCGACGCATGGAGGAGGCGGTGCGCGGGCAGGCTTTGGCGAATACGCTCATGTCTGGGCTGGTGGTGATCGGGAACGCGGCGAAGAGGAAGGTGAAGTCGCAGGGACTGATCAAGACGAGGACATTGATCCGCTCGATCCATGAGGAGATCATTTCGCAGAGCGGAGACCGCGCGGAGGGGCAGATCGGGACGAATCTGGAGTATGCGGCAATCCACGAGTTTGGCGGCGTGGTCAAGCCGAAGACATCGAAGTACCTGGCGATCCCTGTGGGAAGTTACACAGGAAGCCCGCGGACACATGCAGACCTGAAGCTTCGCAAGACGGTGAAAGGAAACCTGGTGATGGTGGACGCGAGCGGGAAGGTGCAGTATGTGCTGAAGAAAAGCGTGGAGATTCCCGCGAGGCCATACATGCGGCCTGCCTTCGATGAGAAGCAGGGCAAGGCGCAAGAAACGATGGCGAGCAGTTTTCGGACGCTGGTGACGAAGGCGGCGGTCGAATAAAACCCCACCCCCGACCCCCTCCCCAAACGAGTACGTTTGGAGAGGGGAGATAGAGGAAGAATGTTTGTTGAGGACTTATTTTCTTTTTTGAGCGACCAGGCAACAGACGCGGCGAGCAGAATTTATCCGAATGAGTTGCCGCAGAACGCAACGATGCCTGCCGTCAAATATTTTCAGGTGAGCGACCCGCCAGAGCACACTCACGATGGCAGGAGCGAATTGCGACACCCGCGCTGGCAGTTGGATTGTTTCGCGGAGACGTATCTGGCGGCGCACGCGCTGGCTGAGCAGGTGGTCACTGCACTGGATGGATACAGGGGACAGATAGGGCAGTCCACATGCGGCGCAGGGTTTGCCGAAGATGAACGCGATAACCATGATCCAGAGACGGGGCGGCACTGGGTGAGCGTGGACATCGAGATTTGGTATTCGTAGGTCAGTTTTCAGTGATCGGTGATCAGTCATCAGTGAAAGGAGTGAGCATGGCGAAGAAGAGAGAAACCCCACCCCCGCCCCCTCCCCAAATCAAAGAACACGATTTGGAGAGGGGAGAAGCGCACGAGATGTTGAGAAAGTTGAAAGAGCCTGCGTACTTAGTTGGGACGTGGGCGGGGTTGCGGCAGTATCGGTGTCTGTCGTGCGAGTTCGATACGCTGGATGAGAATGCGATGTTCGAGCATATCGAGGCGCACAGGCTGGGGACGGTAAATCAACCACCCGCTGACCCCACCCCTAGCCCCTCCCCAAATGCAACGAGCGCATTTGGAGAGGGGGATGATGCGGAGGTGTTCGAGGTCGAGCTGAGGGAGATCGGTTCGACGGTTGATGAGCAAGGCAATGAGCACAAGACATTCACAGTAAAGGAGTAGACCATGGCAAGAACAAGTATTACCAAGAGCACGTTGCAGGGTCCGTATCCGACCCTTCCCGTGACCGCCAACCTGCTGGACTTGACGTTCGAGGCGGCGGATGTGGCGAACAAGAACCAGTTTGCGGGAGCGGGTGACGACATCCTGGTGGCCTGGAACACGGGCGCGAGCGCGTACACCGTTACGTTCACTTCGGTGGCAGACGATAAGAAGCGCACGGGAGATGTCACCACTTATTCCATCGGCGCGAGCGAGATCGCGG
Source organism: Anaerolineaceae bacterium (assembly GCA_003598975.1). GTDB lineage: Bacteria > Chloroflexota > Anaerolineae > Anaerolineales > Villigracilaceae > Denitrolinea. Next base: position 25,392 of record QZIJ01000034.1, read on the forward strand.
CGTTCCGCTTCAAGGACGCGGGATGGAAGCAAAGCGACGGCAAGATCTATGTCGAAGCCGAGAACGCGGCTGTGAAGTTTGCGGTGATGGCGCTCTAACCCCACCCCCGACCCCTCTCCATTTGCAAAGAACGCAAATGGAGAGGGGAGAAAAACAAGGAGATGAAACATGACACAAGCACTTTCGTCCTTTGGGACTTTTGTGAAGATGGGCGATGGGGGATCGCCTGAAACGTTTACCACTGTTGCCGAGGTGGGCGACATTGACCTGCCAGGGATCAAGCAACTCACAGAAGAGGTGACGAGCCATGACAGCGGCGGGTGGGATGAGCATATCGGAATCCTGTTGAGCGGCGGCGAACCGAAGTTTCCGATCAACTGGGTTCCAACCCACGCGACGCACGACGAGACAACGGGCATGCTGGCGGCCATCCTGAACAAGACCAGGAAGAACTGGAAGATCGTGCTGCCGAACAGCATCAAAACGTTTTCGTTCACTGCCATGTTGACGGAATTCAAACCGAAAGCGGCTGTGAAGGGGAAACTGGCCGCTGACATTACGCTGAAGATCAGCGGCGCGGTGACGGTTAGTTAGTCTCGTAGTCGTTGGTCTGATAGTCGGATCGTCGAAGACCCCTATCCCCCTGCCCCTTTCCCCATCCGAAAAAGCACGGATGGAGAAAGGGGAGATGAAGAGGAAACATGGAAGAGCAGAAAAAGTTTTTGAGCGTTGAAGAAATCCTGAGCGCGGATGATATTCCGAGCTGCGATGAGTATGTGCCCGAGTGGGGGGGATGGGTGCATCTCGTTGGCCTGGACGGGCGCGAGGCGTCGCAGTTCAGCAAGCGGATGGTGAGGATCGTCAACGGGAAGCCAGTGGCGCAGGGGCTGGACAATTTCATGGCGAAGTTGCTGGCAGATACGATCCGAGATCCGCAGACCAACCAGCGCATGTTTACGGTGGAGCAGGTGGAAGCGCTCGGAAGGAAGAGCGCGATGGTGTTGAAGAGGCTGGCGGCCAAGGCTTCTGAATTAAGCGGGATGAGCGAAGAAGCCAACGAGGCCGCGGAAAAAAACTCCGAGACCCCAGACGGCGATTCGCCTACCGATTAGCGCTGGCGCTGGGGCAACCAAACGTGGACCGAATGCTGGCGAGGATGACAGGCCAGCAGTTGCTCGAATGGTCGGTGTATGCGGAGATGGAGCCGTTCGGCGAGGAACGGGCTGACCTGCGGATGGGCATCCTGGCGGCGGCAACGGTGAACGCGATGACGCGGACGAAGGAGAGCGACCCTGTTGCGAAGCCTGAGGATTTTTTGCCGAGGTTTGGCCCCACCCCCGACCCCTCCCCAAATTCAGAGAACGAATTTGGAGAGGGGGGTGAAGAGGATGAAGACGCCGAGATGAGGAAGAAGATGGAGATCGCGATGAAGGTGGATGCGTATTTCTCGGCTTTGGCAGCGGCGAAGAAGACCTAACCCCTAGACCCCACCCCTAGCCCCTCCCCATCGGGAAAAACACCCGATGGAGAGGGGATGAAAAGTGAAAACTATGACAACGATTGCGACACTGGCAGTAAAACTGATTGCGGATGCGGCGGCTTTTACGCAGGCCATGGATGCGGCGGAACGAACGACGCAGACATGGTCTGGACGCGTCAGCCAGAGCATGAAGAGTGTGGGCGGGGACATTACGAATCTGGGGATGAAGGCAACCACGTTTCTAACCCTGCCGATGGCGGTGGCAGGGATGGCGGCGATCAACTATGCGAGCGACCTGGAGGAAACGAAGAATAAGGTCATGGTCGTTTTTGGGGAGATGTCTGGAGGCGTGCTGGATTGGAGCACGACATCAGCGCAGGCGATGGGGATGAGCCAGAACACAGCACTCTCGGCGGCGGGAACGTTTGGCAACCTGTTTACTACGATGGGGCTGGGGCAGGATGCTTCGGCGGATATGTCCATGGGGCTGGTGCAGTTGGCGAGCGACCTGGCTTCGTTCAACAACATGGACCCGACCGAGGTGTTAGAGAAACTGCGTTCGGGGTTGGTGGGGGAGGTGGAACCGCTGAGGACATTGGGTATCAACTTAAGCCAGACGGCGGTGGAAGCGAAGGCGATGGAGATGGGACTGGCGGGAGCGGATGGTTCGCTCACCGCGGCCGCTTTGGCACAGGCGCGCTACGCACTTATTCTGGAACAATCGGCAAATGCGGCGGGAGATTTTGCGCGGACATCGGATGGACTGGCCAACCAGCAGAGAATTTTGAAGGCGGAGTTCGAGAATGCGGCGGCGGCGCTGGGGGTGCAGTTGTTGCCGTATGCGTTGCAATTCGTGCAATGGTTGAGCGGACTGATCGAGAAGTTCCAGGCGCTCAGCCCTGAACAGCAGAAATGGATCATTGGAATCGGGGCGGCGCTGGCGATTCTGGGGCCGTTGCTGGTAATCATCGGTACGCTGATTACCGCGCTCGGCGCGATCATCGGGGTGATCGGGGCAATCACTGTGCCTGTGTTGATCGTGATCGCGGTCATTGCGGCGTTGATCGCCATCGGGTATTTGCTGTATCGAGCATGGACAGAAAACTGGGGAGGCATCCAGGAGAAGACGAGGGCGGGGATTGATTTTGTGAAGGGGATATTGCAGGCAGGGATGCAGTTCATGAGCGATTTTACCGCTGGCAAACTGGGGTTCATTTCGCAGGCGTGGCATAACACGTGGGAGTTGATCAAGCTGTGGTTCAACACGGCGGTTGAAAATATCAAGAGCATATTCAGACTATTCTCCCTGGCTTTTCAGGGGGATTGGCATGGGTTCGGCGAGGAACTGCGAAAGATATGGGACCGAAACTGGAAGTTGATCGGGGAAGTGTTGAAGACCGCGTGGAACAACATCAAGATCATTGTGAAGGGAATGATTGACGGCGTCATCAATTTCTTCACGACGACGGACTGGGGTCATCTTGGAAGGATGATCGCAGAGGGAATCGTGAACGGCTTGATGTCCATGGCGAGCTGGGCGCTGAATCAGATCGTCTCGTTTGGGCAGGCGATTGCGGATGTGCTGGCGGGGTTCTTCGGAATCCATTCAGAGTCGAAGTTGATGCACGACTACATTGGCACAAACCTAGCACTCGGGACAATCGGAGGCTGGAACGATACGTTGACGCCGAATGCGTTCACGCCTGCATTGGCAACAGCCACGACAACGGCACTCGACAGCGCGCCCGCCATCAGGTCGAGGAGCGATGCGTTGGCGGAAGGCGGGATCATCATCCAGTTTAGTTATTCGCCCGCGGTCAGCCTGGGGGATCGGTACGAGGCGGAGCAGGTGCTGGCCCCGATGATCGCCGATGCGGTCCGCAGGCGGCTGGAGCAGGAGGCGTAGATGGGTGCGCGATACGGGACCGTCAAATACGGCAGTACGACCTATGGGGCATCCCCGCCGAGCGACCTGGCGTGGGGTCTGGATATTGATTGGGACAATGACGGCAAGTGGAGCGGCGATAACGATGCGTGGAAACTCTCTGCGTTGAGCATCGAGCGCGGGAGGAAGTTTTGGGTGAAGGCCAGCGGGAATGGGTTCGAAACGCAGGAGATCGGGCGATTGGATGGGTTGTGGGAAAACAACGATGGGCGGTACGACCCATACAATACTCTCAGCCCTTTGTATCCAAACATCGAGCCTGGGAGGTTGTTCCGATTGCGAGTGAGGACGCCTGCAGGAAACATTTATCACGTGATGACGGGGATGATCAGCGATATACGACCCGATTCATCGAGGGCAAAACGGGCGAGAGTCACGGGCGAGGACGGCATCCGTTTTCTGCGCCAGAATGTTTCGATTGCCGTGCAGGAGGGGTATCGAACAGACGAGGCAATCACAGATATGCTGGCGTCCATTGGGTGGCCCGCGACGTGGGGAAGCGACCTGGACATCGGGGTGGATGTGAGACCGTATTGGTGGGTGGACGGCAGGAGCGCATACAGCGAGATCTTCGACCTGGTGAACAGCGAGCTGGGTCAGTTTTACCTGGCGGCAGACGGGAAGGCGACCTTCCGAAATCGCAACGCGGCTGAGAGCAGTGCGGCCGCGCTGGATGGGACGAACTTCAGGGCGGGAATCGAAGTGGCGCGGCCGTGGGAGATCGTGCGGAATGCCGTGCGGGTGTGGGTGCGCCCGCGGGTGCTGGTTTCGGCGGTTGAAATATGGAGATACCAGGAATTTCCAGCCCTTGCGGCAGGGGCGACGCTCGAGATCTGGGCAGATTTCACATACAACAATAACAGCGTGCCAGCAAAAACGGTCACGACCCCCGCGGCGACCACTGATTACACGGCGAACAGCCAGAGCGACGGGTTGGGGACAGACTTGACAGCCGATATTTCGATCACGATGACGACCTTCGGCAAGAGCGCCAAGCTGGAGATCAAAAACAATGGAGCGGGCACGGCCTACCTGACGCTGATGAAACTGCGCGGGGATGTGATTGACAGCCCGAATGCAACCTACCAGGAAAAATCTTCGGGGACGAGCATCAACCAAACATTCACGCTGGACCTGCCGTGGATCCAATCTACAACGGTGGCTGTGGCGTTCGTGGATTTCCTTTTGTTGTACCTTTCTGGCCGAGCATTCGTGCGGGTGAAACTCGTGAACCAACCAGACGTTCAATTTGGGATGGATTTGAATTCGCTGGTGGACGTGAGTGTTGCGGACCTTGGTATCGCTGGAACGTATCGTATTGCGTGGATCAAGCACCGATGGCTCAATCGGACGGGCTACCTGGTGGAAACCGAATGGCTGTTGGAGCCGCATCTTTCGCTGAGCGGATCGTATTGGACGTTTCCCACCGAGATCGGCGTCAGTTCCACTTATGGAGTATAGCGAGGCAATATGGATCGAATTATTCAGGCAAAGGATTATGCACAGCGCGAGGGGGCGAGAAGTGTGGTGGAACGGATCGCGAGGCTCTCGGCGCAGATGGTGCGGCGGCGATTGCTGGACACTCCATTTGTGGGCGGCGCGCCCGCGGGGACGCCTGTGCTGGCGGAGGTTGGGGATGGGCAGTGGCGGGCGCGGTGCGAGTGCGGCGGGCTGGAGGCCGTGGACGTGGATGAGCCGATCTTTTATTGTTTCAACTGCGGGAATTTCAAAACGAAGGGGAGGCCGCGGGCGGTGGTGTTTCCGCCGAGGGAGATGATGGAGGAGATCGAGCGATTGCTGCTGGATCGTCCCATGATCGAGGCGGGCGGGACGAACGAGATTGACCGCATGCTGATGAAGCTGCCCGCGCTGGCTGGAATGGTGGATGGCGCACCTGTGGTGATGCGCCGTTCGTGGAAACATGACGAGACGGTGGATGACCTGCGGAGGCAGAATGGGATGATGGAGGCGCTGGAGAAGGCAGGCCCCACCCCTGACCCCTCCCCAAATGAAAGAGCATCATTTGGAGAGGGGAATACGCAGAAGGAAGGTGAGTGATGGCTGTTTATACAGAACCGCCTGAGGTAGTGACAGGGCAGACGATGACGGCAACGAACTGGAATTCGTGGGTGAGGACGAATTTCCAGGCGGTATGGGTATGGACGACGGCGGGCGATATTGCGTATGCGAGCGCGGCGAATCAATTATCGCGGCTGGGGATCGGGGGTGTTGGAGCGCTGCTACTTTCGACGGGAAGCGCGCCCGCGTGGCTGGCGTTGGGTACGGCTGGACAGGCGTTGAGATCTGATGGGACGAACTCTGCATGGGGGGGGATGCGTGGGGCAAGTGTCAAACGGACAACGAATCAATCCATTGCGACATCATCGTATACAGCCATATCATGGAACAGCGAAGTACTGGATACGGCCGCATTCTATGCCAGCGGCAGTCCGACGAGGTTCACGATCCCGCGCACCAGCAATTTCCTGATCGGTGCAAAGGCCGAGTTTGCCGCGTTCGGTTACACGGGCTATGGCGAACTGAAAATCTATAAGAACGGGAGCAGTGTGTACCTGGAAGATTCTGCGTATTCTGTTGCGGCGGGGGGGGTGGCAGTGCGGTTGAACACCATCGGGTTGCTGGCGGCGAGCGCGGGAGATTATTTCGAGGCTTATGTCTGGCAGAACACTGGCGATACAGTTAATCTTTCTGCGAATCGGTGTTTTTTCTACATCATTGATGTTGGGCCGTAGGAGCGTATGAATTCCCACCTGCGTGTGATCCTTTTTGTTTTGTGCGCGGTTGCATCCGTCCTGTTGTTGGCCCCCCTTCCGAACAGCGATCGGAACGGAGCATACAACACTATCAGCAGGCTGATGTGGTGCAAGACGGAGAGCGCGTGCCTGCATGAGATCGGCCATCGGCTGGATCAGGAAGCGGGATGGGTGAGCCACCAGAAAGAATTCGGCGAGGCGGCGAAGACGTACATGCTGGTGGAGTTTGCAGGCGGACATCCGAGTGAACTGGCGAAGAGGATCATCAACCTGCCAGGCGCATTCACATGGGATGGTTATTTCGGGGATAGGCCTGCAGAGATTTATGCGACGGCGTTCGAGTATTCAGGCGGGCACCGAGATGCGATGCCTGAGATTTTTCAAGAATTCTACGATTGGGATCGGGCGGAGACGCTCGTCCAGAAAATGCGAGGTGAGAAATGAGTTCGGTTTATCCTAGTGCGTTGGATTCGTTCATGTCCAATACAGATGGCGTGGATGACAACCTGGCCGCAGACGTCAATGAGTTGCAGGATGGGATTGTGGCTGTGCAGGGAGAGTTGGGCACGGACCCTGCGGGTACATATTCGACCGTTAAAGATCGTCTGGATGGAATAGACGATACTCTTGGTGCGGACCCCGCTGGGAGTTACGCGACGGTTGAGGCTCGACTGGACGCTCTGCCAGCGTTTGTAGATGTAACGGCCTTTACGCCAGCATTGGAAGGCATGACCTCTGCTGGCGAAGGTACATACACAACCCAAGTTGGGTACTATAGCAGATTGGGAAATATTGTTTTTTTCGAGATTTCGCTGAATTGGACTGCCCATACAGGAACTGGGAACATGAAAATAACTGGGTTGCCATTTACGAGTCAAAATATTGGCGACTATACTTCCGTCACGGTCACCTGGAACAATATCACCTTGCCAGCAGGCGACAAAATTATAGCCGTTATTCCTGCCAATGCCAGTATTATTAATATATATTCGATTGGTAGCGGGTCACTGGCTCCAATCGCAATGGAAAGCGTTGGCATTTTACGGTTTTCTGGTTTTTATTTTGTGTGATTCAAGGTGATCGTCGTTGTCGACGTATAACAAACTGGATACTGCGTCTATAGAGTGGTGCCCCCACCCAGATGCGGCCGCCATGTCCCTGCACCGCAAGGCGGCAGAAGGCCAGTCCCACTCCCAGCCCGACGGGTTTGTTTTTGCCGCGCAAGCGCGTGAATTTGTCGAAAATCCGTTCACGGTCCGCAGGCGGGATGCCCGGGCCGTTATCCTGCA
>QZIJ01000018.1 GCA_003598975.1 Anaerolineaceae bacterium
TTCAGGATTTCATCCAGTTTGGCCGCGTCGAAATTGGATTCGAACGCCGCAAAGTTTCCCTCATCGGGGACGATAATCGTCATCGCGGCGGTCTGACCCGCGTAGGGCAACTCAACCGCCTGGTATCCGTCGCCGCTGACGTAGGGGATTCCCGTCAGGCCGTCGGACATCATTTTCACTTGAGTCTCGGAACCGTCCAGCAAGTGGAATGGCGCATCGTAAGTGTTGTTGGGATCGAATTTGGTGAGCCAATCCGCTTTGAAATAAATGGCATTGACCAGCACCATGCGAGTCCGTTCGTTGAGCACGCCCTGTGGAAGCAGGTCTTTGATCTTGTCTTTGGTTTGGTCTTCCACCCAGCCGTTTATTTCCTTGCGGACGGCTTCATACTGGTTGATAAAATCCGCCAGGTTTATCCCCGCGCCATAGTTGACCGCCACCGTGTCGAGGAATTCCTGCACGAAGGGATAGGTCTGCTCGGCCCAGACGGCATTGGCGATGTTGAGTTGCAGGGGCGTCTGGTCCTTGCTCGCGTTTTCGCCGCGTTTGGCAAGTTCCAGGTCGAGGGCGTTGAACGCGGCGTGGATGTCCTGCCCGCGGAAATGAAGGACATCTGCCATTTGGGATTCGGTTTCGCCGCGCGCGCCTGCGTACGTCATCGCGAGGGCGAGGGAAATGCTGTACGGAGACAGGATCAAGTTCCCGTCCGAGGAACGAAGCGAACGGTACAGGTCCAGGGCGAAGACGTTGTTCCCGCGCACGAGCGAGTCCATGCGCGCCGTATCCACGCTTGGATTGGTCTCGCGTTGCAGGTTGGACTGTGCCACGTTGACGGCGGGTGATGGGCTCCCGCAAGCAGAAAGCAGGATGGCGAGGGCGGTTAGTCCGACAAAAAGTGATTTCGGGATTTTCATTGGTTCTCCTTTCGGAAAGAGGACGAATCAGCGGCGATATTTGTTTCCAGGGTGGGTGATACAATCAATTATTCCACAATTGGAGCTTGCATGAAATCCCCCAACCTGCGCGGACGGTATCTCCGCATCCTGACGTTTTTCGCGGGCGTGATCGTCCGCTTCACCTACTGGGAAATCGTTTTGCGCCATCTCGGTTTTCGTCCGCTTGTGCGCAAGACGCGTTCGGAACGCTTTCGCCGCGAAGCCGTCCGTTTCCGCGCGCTGGCCATCCGCATGGGCGGTGTGATGATTAAGGTGGGTCAGTTCCTGTCCTCGCGGTTGGATGTGCTTCCACCTGAGATCACCGACACGCTGGCGGATTTGCAGGACGAAGTCCCCGCGGAGACATTCAAGGATATTCGTCAACTGGCTGAGCAGGAACTCGGTGCGTCCCTCGCAGAGAAGTTCGACTGGTTCGACGCGGAACCGCTCGCTGCGGCCTCCCTCGGTCAGGTTCACCGCGCCCGACTCAAAGTCGAGGATGACGCGGGATTTCGGGACGTGGTTGTCAAGGTACAGCGTCCGAACATCGCCTCCATCGTGGACGTGGACCTGTCCGCCCTCCGAAGGGTGGGGGACTGGCTGATGCGTTACCGCCCGATCCGTGAGCACGCGGATGTCCCCGCGTTGTTGCGCGAGTTTTCGTCCACGGTGCGGGAGGAGATTGATTACATCAAGGAGGCCGAGAACGCGCGGACGTTCTACGAGAATTTCAAAGACGACCGCGATGTCCACGTGCCGCGCGTGGTGGGCGGCCTGACCACCCTGCGCGTCCTGACGCTGGAGGATGTGTACGCCATCAAGATCACAGACTACGACGCAATCACCGCGGCAGGCATTGACCGAGGCGCGGTGGCCTGCAAACTATTGGCCGTGTACCTCAAGCAGATCTTCGAAGACGGATTCTTCCACGCCGACCCTCACCCAGGCAATTTGTTCGTCACGCCCCTGCCACCGAAAAAGGGAAGCAAGAAAGTGCGCTGGCAGTTGACCTTCGTGGACTTTGGCATGGTAGGCCGCGTGCCAGAGGGGACGCAGGAGGGATTGCGCGAATTGGTGATCGGCGTCGGGACGAAGGACGCGGGGCGGGTGGTGCGTTCCTATCGGTTGCTCAACGCCCTTTTGCCCGGCGCGGATTTGAAGAGGATCGAGCAAGTGGAGGCGCAGGCCTTCGACCGTTTCTGGGGCATGTCCATGAGCGACCTGCGGAAAACCAGCCCTGAGGAGATTCGGAAATTTGCCCACCAGTATCGCGACCTCATGCTTTCGATGCCGTTCCAGGTGCCGAATGACCTGTTGATGTTGGTGCGGTGCGTGGCAATCCTTTCTGGGATGTGCACGGGACTCGACCCGAATTTCAACCTGTGGACACAACTCGCGCCCTACGCGCAGAAAATGATCGCGTCCGATTCCGATTCGGGGCTGGATGTGATTCTGGATCAACTCGGTGAAATGCTCCAGGTTTTGGCCGCGCTTCCGTCGCAGGCCAGCCGCGTCCTGTCACAGATGGAATCGGGCGGGTTGACCGTCCAAGCGCCGCAGGTGACGAGTGAAGTGCGCGGCCTCAGCCGATCCGTGGACAGGCTGACGGGCGGAGTCATCTTCGCGGCGTTGCTGGTCGGCGGCGTGATGCTTCTCAACGCGGGGAACGTCACCGCGGGGAATATTTTCCTCGGCGCGGCAGGAGCATCTCTGTTATGGGTCTTGTTTGCGGGAAGGGGGAAGGGGTAAAAGTCTGTACACGGATTGCACGGATATTTAACAAATCCATGCAATCCGTCAAATCCGCGTAACACCTGCACTGCACCGAACGCAGTGCGGTGCAAGTGTCCGTGTACGGGTTTTGGGCCTACTCTTTTTCGTCCATCCGCTGGATGGCGGAATCGAGCAGACTGCGCATGGCGAGCAGCATTTCCTTGCGCGCCGCGCGGCGGTGTTCGATGAAGCCTTCGGGGAGGAGAAGCTTTGCAGCCTCCCGCATCTCCTTACGTGCTTTGCGATAATGCTCGCGCGTCTCTTCAGGGATGCGTTCCTTCATCTTGGATACGCGTTCAGATTTTTTGGTTGCCATAAGAATCTCCTTGTTGCACTTTGATTATAGCACTGAGCAAATCGAAAGTGGGAGCCGCGTTACTGTTCCGTGATGGTGATATTCTCGATGGCGTCACCGGGCGTGGTGGCCGTGTCGGGATCGCGGCGGGTGATGCTGTTGACCACGTCCATGCCTTCGATGACTTGTCCAAAGATGGTGTGAAGACCGGTCAAGTGGGGAGTGGGGGCAAAGGTGATGAAGAACTGACTCCCATTTGTGTTCGGACCTGAATTTGCCATGGCCAGGATGCCTGCTTTATCGAAAGTCAAATCGCTGAATTCATCCTGGAATTCATAGCCAGGTCCGCCCATGCCTGTACCAGTTGGGTCGCCGCCCTGCGCCATGAACCCGTCAATGACGCGGTGGAAAGTGGTGCCGTCGTAGTAGCCAGAACGCGCCAGTTTGACGAAATTGTCCACGGTGATGGGAGCCTTGTCGGGGAATAACTGGATGACGAACTCGCCGCCATTTTCCATTTTGACGGTGGCAAAGTATTGCTTGTTCACGTCAATTGTCAGGTCTTCGGGCATTTTGCTTTTGGCGGGCAGCATGGACCACAGAATAACAATGCCGATCACTGCCATCACACCGATGGCAACCCATTTGATGATCTGCTCCTGGCGGGCGGCTTTGGCACGCGCCTCCCGCAGTGCCTGTCTTTTGCTTTGCTTCATGGACATATTTTACTTCTCCTTTTATCTGCCTATTCTAAGCAGAAATGACATTGGATGCCAGTGGGATGTTGTTGGGTAAATCGCCAATTTGTCGGTTAAACGGTGGAGCGGGATGACAATCCCGCTCCACCGTTGGTGCGTGGCCGCCAGAATTTTCCGACCTGACCTCAAATTTTTTTCTTCAGCTTCATCACGCGTGTTGCGATCCTGACCACCGCGTAAACGTAGATGAGAAAGATGACCAGGTAGATGCCCCACAGGATTGCACCCGCTGGGCTATTGGTGTATTCGGTTACCGTGCGGAGATTGATCATCATGATGGGCAGGAAGATGATCAGGATGGTCAGCAGACGTCCGTATTTCTGCATCTTAGACTCGACGTCGGTGTAGATTTCGGGCGCGGACCCGTCGGCGCTGGGTTTGCGGAAGTACTGCCACCCGCCCATTTGTCCAAGATGGACCCAGCCCGCGTCACGAAAGAGCTGGAAGTACTCATCCCGTTTGGTGGACGACGTGATGAAATCCATGCGGTAGGTGAAATCCTGCGCCGCGCCGCGCTCGAAGGTGTAGACGGTCGGGAAGGGCAGTTCGCGCAGGTGCCAGCCTTGCAGGGACATTTCCCGCAGCCAGGCCTCTTCCTTCTCATCCTGCCAGGCCCAAAAGACTTTGAATTTTTTTATTGTCTCGTTCATTTCTTCCTCTCTTTCACAACTGCGGCAGGACAGCCTGTCCATTTTTGGACATGATCCTCAGCCGCTCCACTTGTTCTGCCAGCACCAGCTTCCCTTTTCTGGTCAGGGCATAAGATTTGCGACGTTCCTCCTCCTTGACCATCTGAATCAGCCCTTCCTTTTCCAGCGTGCTGAACGCGCCGTAGAGCGTGCCTGGACCGATGATCACTTTGCCTTCGCTGATGGCCTCCACTTTTTGCATCACGCCGTAGCCGTGCAGCGGTTCGACCAGCGACAGCATGATGTAGTAGGTGGATTCAGAGAGGGGGAGGTATTTGGTGATATTTTCAGTTACCATATCGTTCTCCGTTATATCGAATAACGATATATTATCATACGATATATCGGCTGTCAATATATGCAAGTTGGCAGTTTGAGGATATTTTGTGTCCCGAGTAGAATTCAGCCAAAGGAAATTTTCCATGCAACGTCCCCTCATTGGAATCACCGCCCGTCACGTCAACACAAGTGAAGGACTTCCCGCCGTGCGGATTCTGCGCGCCTATGTGACCGCCATCGTGGATGCGGGCGGCGCGCCGATCCTCATCCCGCCCGAACTGCCCGAAGGCTGCTGGCGCGTCCTTCTGGACCGATTGGACGGGGTGCTGTTTTCTGGTGGCGCGGACATCGGCCTCGAGCATTTCGACGGCGAGCCGCATCCCACCGTGGATGTGGAACCCGTCCGTGACGCGCTCGAACTGCCTCTCCTGCGCGCCGCCGTGGACGCGGACAAACCCCTGCTGGGAATCTGCCGCGGCTTCCAGGTGATGAACGTGGCCCTCGGCGGGACGTTGTACACGCACATCCTCGACCAACTTCCCAACGCGCTCCAACACGATTGGCATGACAAGCCGCGCGACACCCTCGCCCACTCCATCCGCGTAGAGGAGGGGACGCGTCTCGCGGAGATTCTCGGCGCGCCACTGTTGCAGGTGAACAGCCTCCATCATCAGGGCATTAAGGATTTGGCTCCCAGCCTGAAAGCGACAGCCTATTCTCCCGACGGTCTCATCGAAGGCATCGAACTCCCCAATCACAAATTCGCGCTGGCCGTACAGTGGCATCCCGAATGGATGAGGAGCCACGAGGAGATGAGGAGGTTGTTCAGGATGTTTGTGGAGGCGGCAAAGTAGTCAGAAACCCGTTTTCTCCGAGAAAACGGGTTTCTGACTCGCGAAAAATACAACGTATAATTGCGAGGGAGGAATTTCGACATGAGAAAATTCATTGGTTTTTCCTTTGTTTTTTGTATCCTGGTTTCTGCCTGTGCTCCGACTGTGGCAACCACTCCCGTAATTCAAACGCCCTCGCTAACGCCGTTGCCTACCAGAACACTCTATTTTGCATGGACGCGAACCTTTACTCCAGTCCCAACTCGGCCACTTCCTCCATCGCCAACGTTTACCCCATCGCTTACTTTTGTACCTTCAGTGACAAGTACACAACAGCCACCTTTGGTTGAGCACCAGTGGCAACCGGAAACTGCATTGATTCTGGTTTATGAGACACCCGGTGATGGAGGGGGCTTTATTCCATATTCCATCCCTCCCTATTTTTCACTTTTTGCAGATGGCAGGTTGTTTGTTATTCGCCGTAATGAGGAGACTTGGAATTTTCAGGTATTCACCAAACAATTGAATCGCCAGGAACTTTGCCAACACCTAAACACCTTGGATCAAATTGGTTTTTTGGATTACGATTCGACAACCTATCGGTTTTCTAATGGCAAAAGTTTTGGTAATGGTTCGCCAGGTATTCAAATTATTGTAAATGCATGGAAATCTCACGATTATGTTTATGATGGATTAAATGGCTATGTGGAAGACTGGTCTAATCTTGAATCGGTCAAACCAAATTGGAGGCCTGTCATTCTTCCCGCTTTGCGAGACGCCTATAACTTTTTTAGTTTTTATCCAACTGGAAATCTGGAAATATATCATCCTGAACAAGTGGTTATTCGAGTGGCGCAATTAGATCAGCCAGGTTCGGATATTACATCAAAAGCAGTCAAATGGCCTCTTGTCGATCCTTCGTTGGCCAAACTGTTTGCTGAAGGAGGATTATCATTGCCCGATTTTGACCAGTATCTTATTATTGAAAACCTTGACGCTACCGCTGTTGATAATGCTATTAAGCATTCTTATTCTGACAACGCATTTTTCTTCGAAATCATTGACGGAGTTAAAAAATATTACTCTATTTCCTATCGTCCTGTATTGCCTTATGAACTCCCCGAAGAACGTCTCTCAGTAATTCCTGCCCTGGGCACAAAAAAACCAAATTTCACGTTGACCTGTTATCCCTCTGACGGTATTCTGTCCATCCCAACACCTCCTACTCCATGACCAATACTTCATCAAACCCTATCGGTGTTTTCGACTCAGGCGTAGGCGGACTGTCCGTCCTGCGCGCGATGCGGACGTTGATGCCGAACGAGAATGTGATCTTCTTCGGCGATCAAGGACATGTGCCGTATGGGCCGCGTCCGCTGGAGGAGGTACGCGCCTTTTCGGAGGGGATCACGCGCTGGCTGTTGGACGAGGGCGCGAAGTTGATCGTGGTAGCGTGCAACACCGCCTCTGCCGCCGCGCTGACGTATCTGCGCGAAACCTTTCCCGACGTGAAATTCGTGGGGATGGAGCCTGCCGTCAAACCCGCGGCCGAGTGGACGCGTTCGCGCGTGGTGGGAGTCCTTGCCACGCCCGCGACCTTTCAGGGCGCGCTGTACGCTTCGGTGGTGGAGCGCTTTGCCAACGGCGTGGACATTTTGCAGAATACCTGTCCAGGCCTGGTGCAGGAGATCGAGAAGGGGAATTTGGATGGAGCAGAGACGCGCCGAATTTTAGAGTCCGCGCTGAGGCCGATGTTGGAGAAAAAGGTGGACACGGTGGTGCTGGGATGCACCCACTATCCGTTTGTGATTCCGCTCATCGAGCGGATTGTCGGAGAGTCGGTTCGGGTGATCGATCCCGCTCCCTCGGTGGCGAAACAGGTCGAACGTCTGTTGGAAGCGAATGGGGCGAGGAATATGTCATCGAGTCGCGGACGCGTCCAGTTTTACACGTCAGGCGACGCGGTCGCGGTCGAGTCGTTACTTCCGAAATTGTTGGGAGAGTCGGGAAAGGTGTCGCGTTTGACGTGGGATGGGGGACGACTGGTCAGGTAGGCGGCTATTTCGCTGGCGTCACTGCAAGCAGGGTTAATTTCGATCCGAGAACGCGCAATTCGTCTTCGCCCTCGAATTTCATTCCCACCATCGCCATGACCGAACGCGTGTAGGCGGGTTTCTTGCGGTAGAACCGAACTATCATCTCGCCCGCGCCTTCGTTCGATAGCGGCACAGCGCGCGCTTTGAACTTTCTCCTGCCGACGCGCGCCTCGAAAACGGGATTGACCTGCATGTTGCGATACCAGTCGGCTCGCGACCCATAGGCGGCCTCGATGTAATACGTGTCGGACGCGGCGTCGTAGTCCATCACGTCCACCATCGCTTCGCGCGGCTTTCCGCTTCTGCGTCCCGTCGTCGTGAGCAACATCCACTGCGCGCCGATGAGTCGCTCCCAGCCGCCGAAGCCCATTTTGTGAATCCAGACGGGAATTTTGAAGAAGAATTTAAGAAATGCGCTGGGGCGTTTTTCGAGGGTCATGGTTTTATTCTACAACGATTTCGATTTCCACGCCGACGCGCAAATCCACCGAATCGACCGCGATCACATCGCCGAAGCGCTTGGTGAGTCGATTGGTTTCGATAGCGTAAGTGGACATGATGCAAGTTTACCGCGAAAGGACCCCCTCCTGCCTCCCCCATTTCAAAGAGCGGAAATGGGGGAGGTATGCAACTAAATCCTGAATGCGTATTATTGTTTTCATCCAGACTACTTCTTCCCCTTCCCCTATTCGTGTTTGTCCGAATGGGGGAAGGACGGGATGGGGGTCATTTTCCTTCCACAATCCTCACCTCTTCCTCGCTCAACCCATACAACTCATAAACGAGACTGTCAATCTGTTCATCCACGGACTTGATCTGCCGCTCGTACACATCCTGCTCGGACTGAGTCTGCGCGCCCGCTTTGGACTTGTGCAATTCCAGCATATGACTCACCAGCGTCACCATTTTGTCGTGCTGGGATTTTTCGGCGGGGTTGGTGAAGTCTATGGCGCGGATGGGGAGTTGTTCGATAAACTGTTTGTTCGCGGCGAAATAGCCGCCATGAAAAGTTGTCGAAACTTGTTTCAAATAGAAATTGAGCAAGCGAGAGTTCAACAAGCCACACAAGTACAAATAACTGCCCTTACTCTCGTTAGTGGTTACTCCGTACCCGCCAGTGGTTACATTGATGAAATAAAAGTTGTCTCCCGTATCATAGTATGTACTCAAGTCTGTAATCATATACGGAATAAGCAGTTTTGCTTGTTCCCACATTCCCAAATTCTGATTTCGCCCAAAGCGATACCATTGAGAATCTTTGAAAGCGCCTTTTTCTCGACCTTCGAGAAGTCTTTTATTGCTTTCAAGATATGCCCATGCCAGTGGATATTTGGATTCCAATTCTTTGGCATTTAAAAGAGTTGCGCCATTTTCTGTGACGGCGTATGGGAAAAGAACGTATGCGGTTGTTTTTGCCCAATACCGTCCAATGCTTCCACTACGTATCACTTTGCGCAATATACCCTTTTCAAGTTTTAGCCATTCTCCAAGTTCTTTTGAAAAAACGGAGATTGTTTTCCCTTCATCGTCTTTGAATTCCTTGAAAAGAAATACTGTATCCGCGCTAGTAATTGGACCTTGAAAGATTCTGTCTGTCACATCTCCCAACTTCACAGGCATTTGACTTAACTTCTCGAATAACCCCGCGCCTTCGCCAACCGTGAAATTCCATTCGCTGTCAGTCACGTTCACGGCGGCAATGCGCCCAGAGACTTCCGAGTTCTTTAAGAACTCGGAAGTCTGGGTTGCCTGCTCTCGCCACGCGCCCAAATTCTGCACGCGCACCATTTCAAAATCATTATTGCCTTTTTTGTCCATGAACAACAAGCAAGTATAAGTTGTCGCGCCATCGAAAACCTGCTGGTCGCCAAAGTGAATCACCTTGCCAAGATGTTTTCCATCTGCGATCAGCCCGCGCAGGCTCGCGCCGTATTGCGAATTGAAAAATTTGTGAGGCAGGATGAACCCCATGCGTCCGCGTTCGTTCAATAGGCTCAACGCTTTTTCGACAAAGACAACGTAAATATCGTAGTTTCCTGCTTTGGCAGATTGATAAAGCTCCTTGTAAATCTCCACTTCCAGCGGAGCCCACTCCTTCATAACCTGTATGCGAATATAAGGCGGATTGCTGATGATTGCATCAAATCCTCCATTCTCCATGATTTCCTTGAATCCTGATTTCCAATTAAACGCATTGACGCGCTTCATCTCCGCCGCGTCTGCAAACATCTGCCCCGCAAAATAATCTGTCCCAATCAATGAATTTCCATTCTTGATATTCTCGCTCAGGTCAGGCAGAACAGACTGGTGAAAGAGCGTACGTTCCTCCACCAACTCGCCTTCGCGTAAATCTTCGAGCGCCTTCAACGAGAGCGAGAAGCGTGTCACCTCCACGGCCTGCGGGTCAATGTCCACGCCGAAGAGGTTGTTCTTCAGAATCTCGCGCTTGAGTTTGGCGGTCAGGCGAATCTGTCCGCTTTCATCACGGTAGAACGATTCGCGGTCGCGTTTTTCTTTTCCTGCGCGCGCGAAATAATCCTTGTGCCATTGGATTAACCTGCTGTACGCGCCGAGCAGGAACGATCCGCTTCCACAGGCGGGATCAAGGATTTTCAATTTGGCAACGTCTGCGGGAGTTAATTCCCTTTTTGAACCGCGAAGCCCGCCAAGGTCGCCAGGATTTAATTCTTTCTTTGCGCTCTTCGCGTTCTTTGCGGTTAATTCTGAATCGGGGTCGAGCAAGTTCCCCAACGTATTCTCGACAATGTACTCCACGATGTATTGTGGGGTGTAATACACGCCGCCCGCCTTGCGCACCTCGGGCTTTTCCTCGATTTTCACCTGCTTCTCGGTGGTGCGGACGACGCGTCCTAAAAAGCGTTCGTAGATCGTGCCGAGAATTTCCACGGGCAGAACCGCAAAGTTATACGGCGAGTTTTCGGGCTGCAGGTCGTGGACAATCTCGCGCACCACCTTGTTCGACACCGTTACCGCTTCCAGTTCAGGACGCGGCGCGAAGATACTTCCGTTGTAAAAGATGTTCAACTCGTCGAAGATGGATTGGCAGGCTTTGAACCAGCCGGTGGCGTCTTCGGAGAGTCCGCTTTTTTCCACGGTCGCGGCCAGTTCGCCCAGATAATCCTTGTCCACTTCACGGTCGCTGAGGGCTTTGATGAACACGAGACGGTCGATCAACAACTGCACCGCCGCCGTGATCAATTCCCCGTCCGCATGTGGATTGAATTTCTTCATGTCCTTCGCCAGCAGGACGCGCCAGCCGTTCTTCTCATCGTCCATTTCGGCGAGGAAGGCTTTATCGGGCGGAATGCGGTTGGCTTTTACTTTCTGCGGCGAGAGATACATAGACCATAACCCGTAGGGGCGGGGTCGCCCCACCCTGGGCGAGAGAACCTCGCCCCTACGGGAATCGTTCAACACATTATTTCTCTCGAACAACTCCCACAACTCATCGAACTTTTCAATGTAATCCGTGTACTTCCAATCAATGACCCTGAAGTTGTTCACGGCTTCGGGCTTGGCCGCGAACAACGTGCAATCCAGGACGATGAACTCTTGAAAGTCCGTGAGAATGGCGAAGTCAATTTTTTCGGAGGGCTTGCTGTTCTGCGTGGAATAGGCGTACGAATACACCTGATACAGCCAGCGGGGATCCTTCATTGAGTACTTGACCTGCTTGGCGTCCATCACCAATACATCGCGCCCGTCCAGGTTCAAAATGTAATCGGGACGCAGTCCCTTTTTATTCGTGACTTGCACCTTGAATTCGTAATGAGCGTGTGAAAGCCCTTCGTTCTCCGTGTTCCAATTCAAATAGCGGAACAGCGGACGAATGAAATTATTCTCGATCTGCGCTTCTGCCGCTTTTTCAAGCGTCGCTTCGTGCGCGCGAAAATCTTCCACGAGTTTTTGGATTTTCAGGCGGGCTTCTTCTTTGGTGAAGGTCATGGTCTCTCCCAGATGAATGACCTGATTTTACAACAAAAAAAAGACCTGACGGGTTTTACAAAACCTGTCAGGTCTCACAGTTACGGTTTGATCACCCTATACACGCCGTCCACCCAATCCTCCATTCCCGCCTTGTAAAACGGCGAGAAGCGGTTGCCCGACGCGCCGCCCGACATATTGAGATGAACTTCCTCGCTGGCGAAATCCGTCACCAAACGCAGGGTGGCCGCGAAGGAATTGTCCCTGCCCGCGCTGCGATACAGTTGCGCCTGCGGGATGGTGGCGCGGCTTCCGATGTGTTCGAACGGATAATCGAATCCGAGGAAGCGCGGAAATTTCCCGCCGAAGAACATGTTGTTGATGTAGATTCTTCGCGTCTCTCCGTGACGTGAGACGGGCGCGGCCAACCCGCGCGTGATCGCCTCTTTGAAGAGTTCCTCGCGCGTCTTTCCCGCAAACCAGACCGACGACTCGCTGAGCAAAATTTTGTCGAAGTTGCCGCTTGTCATTGAAAAGAGCAGGGTCTCTTTGAGTGTGAACTCGATCAACTCTTTGCCCAATCCCATCTCACCGAAGACGAGTTTCACCAATTCGATGTAGATGTTCTCGAACAGCGTCGCGCCGACCGAGTCGGCGGTGTAGCGCAGATCCCAGTCACGGAGAATTTGTCCGTTGGGCGAATCGGGCAACAGTGGACGAATCACCTGCATGAAAATTTCCGCCTGCAACGAATAGCGGTCATAGTGGATGCGTTGCATTTCTTCGGGCGTGAGTTTTTCTTTTTCGGTCAATCGCCTGCGGATCATGTCGGCGCGGTAACTGGACATGGGCAGGTTCATCGGCTGGACTTCGCCGAATTGATTCAAGTCATTGTTGGCCGTGATGACGATCCCATCTTTCGGATTCAGAATACGCGGCAGTTTGCGGAAATCCACCACGCCCGTCCAATCGTCAGTGGGATCCCAGCCGAGGTAGGGGAGCAGGCCCGAGGTCCCCGCGCGTTTCGAGGGGAAGAGTCCCGCTAGTTGATAGCCGATGTTCCCGTCCGCGTCGCCCAGAATCCAGTTGAAGGGAGAGAAGGTCAACTGCGCGAACAGGTCGAGGGCTTTGTCCACGGTCTTGCAGCGGAAAATTTGGTTGAAGGCATTGATACTTTGCGCGGCCGCGCCGAGATATTTTTTGATCGAGAGCGCAAAGGACAGGTGGTAGCCGTTCTCTTTTGGCTCGCCTTCCAATATGCCGTGTTCGGTGGAGCAGATTCTCAGTGTGATCGGCTCGCCTTTCTTCGGACGGATGACTTCCTCGCGCACGGTGAGCGGAAGCCATTCGTCCCCGCGGCGATATTTTCCATCTTTGATATCTTCGATGTAGAAATCGCTCAAGTCCATCGTGCCGTAGGTGGCCGCCCAGGCGAGATGTTTGGAGCGGCCAATTGCCACGGCAGGCACGCCCGCCACGGATGCGCCTGTCAGCGAAAAGTCACCCGCTTTGAGAATGGCGGTGTACCAAATGTTGGGGAGTTGCAGTCCGAGATGCGGATCGGAGCAGAACAGGGTTTTGCCCGAAGCGGATTTTTGCGGCGACACCACCCAGTTGTTACTGGCGGAGAAGTTTGGCAGGAGACGTTTCCATGCCACATTCGGTGAAATGATTGGCATGGCGCTCTTGGTCTTTTTGATGATCTCGATCAATTCGGGCGTAATCTCTTCTTTGATGTACGGGAACAATTCTTTGACCCGCGCGGGGTCCACGCCGTTTTGCAGCATCTGGAAGATGAATTTTTCCACGTCCGCCTGCGTGGATGCCAACCCGACGTAGCCGATCATCTTCGCAGAGAGCAGGACATCGGCTGGAGTCCACTCGTCGGGTTTGTAGCCGACCATGCGAAACTCGAGCGGTAGGCTGCTGGCTTTGACGCCCGCGTTCACGCCCGCGCAATACGCGTCCACCACGATGCGGGCTTCCGCGTCGAGCGCGTTCACCTCACGGGTCGCGTCGCCAGCGAGGTCAATCCAGCGCATGTACTTGTCGGCTTCGATCATGTCGGGCGTGGCCATCAGCAGTTCCGACGCGCGTCCGTTGCCGATGATCTTCATCAGCCACATCTGCACCATGCGGTCTGCGGCGTGCATGTAACCGAGACCGTAATACAGGTCAATCTCCTCTTTTGCTTGGATATGTGGATACCCGTTCACCAGCCGTCGAATCTTAATTTCGCCCCGAACCCCTCGAATGGTCAGGTTGTCTTTCATGCCTCCGCCTCCAGTGTGAGTTTGATTCTTTGTTTTGATTATACTTCTTGAGTCCTTCGTTGAATCCGTAGATTGATCTGATTTTCGTATACAATGAGTAAATGCGTCTAAAAGCCGATCTCACCCTCCTTCTCGTCTCCATCATTTGGGGAACGGCCTTCGTGGCGCAACGCGTGGCGGGCCAGATGGGGAGCGTGTACCTGTTCAATGGCGTTCGCTATCTTCTCGCCGCGCTGGTGGTCTTGCCGTTTGTAGGGCGGATTGCCAATCCGCCTCACGCCCAATATAAGTGGATGTTCGTCGCGGGATTCATCCTCTTCATCGGGAGCGCGCTTCAGCAGGTGGGCGTGGTTTACACCACCGCGGGCAACGCGGGATTCATCACGGCGTTGTACGTGGTACTCGTGCCGATCGTGTTGTTTGTCGGGTGGAGGGAGCGGCTCCACTGGCTGGCGCTCGCGGCGGTGGGGATGGCTGTCGGCGGCGCGTACCTCCTCTCGACGGGCGGCCGCTTCGAGGTCCGCGCGGGCGATGCGCTGGAACTCGTCAGCGCGCTGTTTTGGGCGTTCCACGTCGTCATCCTCGGCAAGTTCGCGTCGCAGTTCGAGTCCAAATCGTTTTCGGTGGGACAGTTGATCGTCTGTGGGCTTCTCAATCTTCTCGTCGGTCTCTTCGTGGAAAAATCCCTGCCGCTGGATTGGTCACTCGCGGCCGCCATCGCGTACACCGCGTTCTTCTCGCTGGGACTGTGCTACACGCTCCAGATTTGGGCGCAGCGACACACGCCTCCCGCGGACGCCGCGCTGATTCTCAGCCTCGAGTCGGTTTTCGCGGTACTGGCGGGCTGGCTGTTGCTGGATGAATTCCTCGCGCCGATTCAAATTTTGGGCTGTGTGTTGATTTTTGCCGCCGTGCTTTTGTCACAGTTCAAAGAGTGGACTTCGGGTAAAATGGATGAAACCCATCTTGTGGAGGGCCGATGACCGCCAAAGTGATTCTCAATCCGTATTCGAACCGCTGGAATTCTCAAGCCCGCTGGCCTGAAGTGCAAGCCGCGCTCAAAGCCGCGGGCGTGGAATTTGAGTCGGTGGTTTCCGAACATAAGGGACAGGTGACCGATCTGGCGGAGGAGGCAACCCGCGCGGGATTCTCGCCGATCATTGTCACAGGCGGGGATGGGACGATTGGCGACGCCGTCAACGGGTTGGCGCGCGCCGCGAAGTCCACGGATGAGCCGATCGGTCCACTGGGCATCATGCCGACGGGATCCGCGAACGATCTGGTCGTCAATCTTGGTATCCCCACGGACTTAACAGAAGCCGCGCAGGTCATCAAAGCGGGGAAGACGCGGTCAATTGATCTCGGTAAACTCAATGACAGATTTTTCGCCAACAACTCCGCCGCGGGACTCGAGCCGTACGTCACCACCAAGCACGAGAAAATTCACAACATCAAAGGCATTGCGCGCTATCTTCTTGCAGCAGTGCAGGCCATCATGGACAAACCCGAATGGCATGGCGAAGTGAAATGGGACGGCGGCGAATACAACGGCCCGCTGACTCTCGTCTCAATTGGAAATGGTCCGCGCACGGGCGGACTCTTCTTTATGACCCCGCACGCCAAACTCGATGACGGCAAACTCACTTTTGCGTATGGCTTCCGCAAGACGCGCCTCAGTATGTTCATCGCCCTGCCGCGCGCCATGAAACCTGGCAAGGGTAGTTACGTGGAAATGGACGGGATGTACGAAGTGGAGTGTACGCGGCTGACGATCCATCTCGACCATCCCTCGCCCGCGCACACGGATGGCGAACTTTTCCCGCAGTTCATCCAGGATTTCGAGTATTCGATCCAACCAGGGCGTTTGAAGATGATTGTGCCGTGAGAATTGTAAG
Source organism: Anaerolineaceae bacterium (assembly GCA_003598975.1). GTDB lineage: Bacteria > Chloroflexota > Anaerolineae > Anaerolineales > Villigracilaceae > Denitrolinea. The sequence goes on from QZIJ01000018.1 coordinate 15,772, forward strand.
TAACTACCAGAAAGTCGCTTAAATTCCCCGTCATTGCGAGAAGCGAAAGCGACGAAGCAATCCCTTGCATAACGGGGAGATTGCTTCAGGCGGAAGAGCGCCGCCTTCGCAATGACTAGACCCTATTTTCAGGGACTTTTTGATACCTACTTATTTGAAAGCCCTGCGAGAAAACATCCGCAGGGCTTCTTGCTTCCTTAAGGCAGTTGGATTTATTTTTCCTTTTCAATCTTCGTGATGTCCGAGATGCAGGGATCGCCATCTGTTGTTTTGCAGACGCGCCCCGTCACGGTAATGCGGTTGTCGATGTAGGCCAGCGTCCCGTCATTGAGACAGATCACAACGTCCCATTTGCTGAATGGATCGGGCAGGGCTTTCATCTGGTTGGGAGATGGATCCTCACCCTTCGCGGCAACTCGGACAAAAATCGTGATCTTGTTCTCGGAACCCGAATTTTCCGAAAGTAATAGTCCGCATTCTGTTCTGCAATAGGTACTCTTGAACATTTCCAATATGCCCGAAAGGATAACCAGCCGCCCTACCGGGTAACTACTGATTGTCTCAAACGTGACTGTCACCGGCACGGGCGTGGACGTGCGCGTCGGTACCAGGGTGGGCGGCTGGCGCGTGGATGCAATGATCGGCGTGGGGCGAATGGGGGTTGGGCCAGCCGCGGTCTGTTTTGTGGACATGATAATTCCCCCGATGATGCAAGCGCCAGCCAGAAGCAACGAGATTCCCAGAATCCACGCCCACGCACGACTCTTCTTGCGCGGCGGCAGAGGAGGAGGGAGAGTTGGAGTCGCGGCTGAAGGAATCAGCGCGCTTTCGATGTGCGAATCCAGTAATTCGGATTTGCACACGGCGCATCGTCCGTCTTCGCCCGCCTCGCGCATCTCATGGCAGTTGGCGCAATACCCAACGGTTTTGACCTCGAAGCGCGCCCCGCAGAATCGGCAGGCTTTCGCCTCGAGTTGAATTGTCTCGGCGCATTGTGGACAGGTTTTGGTGGTTTCCATCTTTCGTCCTCCCGACAAAAGTTATTGGTGTACCCGCCCTCCCGCGGGTGGACAAAATTATTATCGCGCTTTCAACTGGAAATTCAAGTAGCAAAAGTAATTTTGCGGTTGAAATCAACTGATGTTTTATAATATCCACGGTCAAAAATTGTGCTTTCCGCCTGTTGAAAAAGTGCAATTTGTGACCGAGTGCGGTATAGTTGGCGTGGATTTTCATGCTGAAACAAACCAAATTTTCATTCAGAGACTTTCAAATCCTGCTTGCCTTGACTTTGCTGGGACTCATCCTCGCCGCGGGTCTGGTCACGCTGAACTGGTGGCTCGCGGGACAATTTGGCACAGGCGCGGACTTTCTCCCCGCGTGGAACGGTGCGCGCGCATTTCTCTTTGAAGACGCCAACCCGTATGGCGGGACGATTGCGGAATCCATGCAACGGGCAATCTATGGCCGGGCCTCACGCGCGGGAGAGCATCCCTTCGCGTTGGATGTTCCGTTTCCTCTTTTGATCTTGTTTTTCCCGCTTGCCCTGATTCCCGATCCGACCTGGGCGCGCGCCGTCTGGTTGACTCTCTCCGAAATTGGATTGGTTCTCCTCGTCATCTTCTCGCTTCGTCTCACAGACTGGACGCCGCGCCGCTGGTTCTCGGTACTCCTCCTTGCCTTCGCGCTGGCGTGGTTCTTCAGTGTCTCCGCGCTTCTCGACGGTTCGTTCTCCATTTTGCTCACCCTCGCGCTGGTCGGCGCGTTATTTTCCATGCGCGGCTTCAAGGATGAACTCGCGGGATTCCTGCTCGCCATCACCGCCATGAAATGGGAGATGACTCTCCTGCCCTGGGTCTTGCTCATCCTGGCAGTGTTGACCGCCCGCCGCTGGCGCGTCTTTATTGGCACGGCCATGACCTGGTTTGTGCTGGGCGCGATTGCCTTTCTCATTTATCCAGATTGGTTCTGGCCTTACGCGCGCGCGGCCGCGGCCAACTGGCGCGCTGACGACCTCCTCACCCCCACGCGTTTCCTCTCGGAGTGGATTCCAAATTTTGGAGCGAGTCTGTCCCTGCTCATTGTTTCTGTTTTGCTTCTCATCCTCGTCATCGAATGGTTCAGCGCCTTGCGCGGCAAGGATTACCGCCGCGTGGTCTGGGTCTTCGCGCTGGCCATTGCCGCCACCCCTCTGCTCGGGTTTTCCAACACCTTCGCCAATCTCGCGCCGCTTGTGTTTTCGTTCGCTTTCATTTTGCCGTTCGCCTGGGAACGTTGGGAAAAGCGTCCCTACCTCATTCTCACCATCATCGTGTTTTTGTTTTTTGTTTTTCCGCTGGGCATTCGCTATTTATCAGTCCCCACGTTCCTCGCTGACGGTTTGATCTTCCTCCTTCCACCCGTGTTGACGCTCCTCGGTCTGTATTGGGTTCGCTGGTACGTTGTCCACCCGCCGCGTACCTGGTTGGACGGAGTCAGGCGCGAGGTCCAAAAATGACGCGCCGCGACCTGCTCCTCCTCTTTCTCCTCGGCCTCGCTGTCCCGCTGGTCATCGCACAATTCCAATCCCTGCCTGGCTACATGGATGCGGACTACTACTTCGGCGGCGGTATCCAACTCGCGCGTGGCGATGGTTTCAATGAACCCTACCTTTGGAATTATCTTGCCGACCCGCAGGGACTTCCGACTCCCTCGCATGCCTACTGGATGCCTCTCGCCTCGCTCATCGCCGCGGCGGGGATGTGGCTGACGGGACAGACCACCTTCGCCACCGCCCGAATCGGATTCATCCTCCTCGCCGCGCTTGTTCCCCCGTTGACATCTCTCCTCGCCTTCCGCCTGACCTCCAACCGCGCCACCTCGCTTCTCTCTGGACTTCTGGCCTGTTTCCCCGCCTACTACGCGCCCTTCCTCCCCGTGACGGACAACTACGCCATCTACATGCTCCTTGGCATCTCTTTCTTCTTTCTTCTTTCATCGCTCCAATCGCTAATTGCTAATCGCCAATCGCTAATCGCTTTCTTCCTCCTCGGCCTCATCTCTGCCTTGATGACCCTCGCCCGTTCCGATGGTCTCCTCTGGTTGGGACTCTCGCTTCTCGTCGCGATATGGTTTTCATACCAACAAAAATCATCGTCATCTCCTGCCTCATTTCACCTATTCGTTTTTGCCTCTTATATATTACGTTTTACGTTTTTCGTTTTCTTGGGCTACCTCCTCCTCGTCTCCCCCTGGTATGCGCGTAACCTCAACATCTTTGGCTCACTCATGGCTCCAGGCGGATCGCGCGCCCTCTGGCTGACCAACTACAACGATACCTTCATCTACCCCGCCTCGCAGTTGACCTTCGACTCCTGGCTGGCCTCTGGCTGGAACGCAATCCTGCTGGCCCGCCTCGATGCGCTCAAACTCAATCTGCTCAATGCCTTTGCCGCGCAGGGAGGCATCTTCCTCTTCCCGTTCATCCTTATTGGCCTGTGGATTTTTCGCCGCGACATTCGCGTCCGCTTTGCCGCGTTGGCGTGGATTTTGCTGATCATCGCGATGACAGTCGTCTTCCCGTTCGCGGGGCCGCGCGGTGCGTTCTTTCACGCGGGCGCGGCGCTCCAACCCCTCTGGTGGTGTCTCGCGCCTGTAGGTTTGGATGCCATCGTTGCCTCCGCGCGTCGAAGAAACCTTTTCGATGACCGCGCCTTTGCCATCTTTCGCGCCTCTCTGGTTGGCATCGCCGTGCTGATGACGGTCGCCATCTTTGCCTTGCGCGTTCTCCCAAACTGGGAGCGCGAGGACGGTCACTACGCGAGCATCGAGACTCTTCTTGTTCAAGAGGGTGCGCCAGGGGACGCGGTCATCATCGTCCGCAACCCGCCTGGCTACAACATCGTCACAGGTCGTCCAGCCATCGCGCTGCCCGCGGGCGGCTTCCCCGCGCTTCTTGCCGTGGCAGAACGTTACGATGCCCAGTATCTTGTCCTGGAAATCCTCGGCACATCCGAAGACCTGCGCGAACTGTACCTCAGTCCAAATTCTCGCCCTGAATTTAAATACCTCGGAGAATCCGATGGCAACCGCCTCTACGAAATCGTCCGCTGACATCAATCGCCGCGGCCTCCTCATCCTTGCGATCGTGTCCGCCCTCAGCCTTGGCATCTACCTTGCCGCCAGCGCGCTCACCCTGCGGGTTGGCTTCCCCCTCGACGACTCGTGGATCCACCTCACCTACGCGCGCAACCTCGCCCTGCGCGGCGAATGGGCATTTCTTCCTGGCGTGCCATCGGCAGGTTCCACTTCTCCGCTTTGGTCGGCGCTCCTCGCCATCGGTTTTCTCCTCCGCCTCGCACCCTACCTTTGGACATACTTCCTCGGCGGCCTCTGCCTCTTCGCCCTCGCGTCCTTCGCGGAAATTTCCGCGCGCCGCCTGCTGATATCTTACCGTCCGAGCCTTCCCCTGATCGGACTCTTCTTTGCCTTCGAATGGCATCTCGTCTGGTCTGCGGGTTCGGGGATGGAGACTCTCCTCCACGCCTCGCTCGCGACGATCTTCCTGATCTTGCTCACCGAGCAAACGCCTCGCCCCCTGACCCTCGGCCTGCTCGCCGCGCTAACGGTCTGGGTGCGCCCCGACGGTTTGCCCCTGCTCGGTCCCGCCGTGGTGACGCTTGCCCTGCGCCCCAAGCCCGCCTCCTCCCTGACGCGCTTCTTCATCGGATTCGGTTTTCTGTTCGGGTTGTATCTTTTATTCAATTTGATGCTGTCAGGAAATCCGTTTCCAAATACGTTCTATGCCAAACAGGCGGAGTATGTCGCGTGGCAGTCCAAACCATTACTGGACAAACTCGGATTGAGTTTTCTGCAATTTTTGACAGGACCCGCGCTCGTATTGTTTCCAGGCGCGATTCTCTGGCTGGTGAAATCCATCCGTGAGCGCGATTGGGGGACGTTGGCAGGTATGATTTGGCTGGCGGGCTATGTGTCGATCTACGCCTTGCGCCTGCCTCCCTATCAACACGGACGATATCTCATGCCTGCCATGCCGATCCTCTTTTTGTGGAGTCTGCTTGGGCTGGCGAAAACCTTCCAGAAAGCCGCGGCCAGCCCAACATTCGGGTTGATGCGAGCGGGATGGGCCGCGGTCGTCGCGCTGGTGACCGTCGGCTTTGTCGGGCTGGGTGCGCGTTCCTACGCGCTGGACGTCGCCTACATCGAGACGGAAATGGTGGAGACGGCAAAATGGGCTGGCGCGAATCTCCCGCCTGACGCGTTGATTGCCGCACACGACATCGGTGCGCTGGGGTATTTTGACCATCACGAGTTGATCGATCTGGCGGGGCTTGTTTCGCCCGATGTGATTCCCTTTTTGCGCGATGAGGCGCGCATTGCCGATTATCTCAACCAGCGCGGCGCGGATTATTTTGTTGCGTTCCCGAGTCTGTATCCCCAATTGGCGTCCCGTTCGGAACGGGTGTTTTCCACGGAGGGCGCGATCGCTCCGATACTGGGCGGGGAAAATCTCGCTGTCTACCGATGGGTCGTTCGTTAAAAGTTCCTGCATAATTCTGTGTTAAAATCCGAAACATGAAACTTGAAGCGGGTTTCCGATGAAAAAAATTTCTCTTCTCGTTGTTGACGATCATCCCCTGTTTCGTCAGGGCGTTGTGGATTCTCTGTCGCTCGAGCCGGATATGATGGTGTTGGATCAGGCCGCCAGCGGGGAGGAGGGGCTGGAGATGATCCGCGCCTTGAATCCCCAGATTGCGCTGCTCGATATCAACCTGCCCGGTATGAACGGGCAACAGATCACGCACCTGATCGTGCAGGATAAACTTCCGACGCGGGTTTTGCTGCTGACGGGCTACGATGATACGGAGCAGGCTGTACATGCTGCGCTGGCGGGGGCGGCTGGTTATCTTGCGAAGGATATCGAACCGCCAAACCTGGTGAAGGCGATCCGTAATGTTGCGGACGGGAAGTATGTATTCGGGTCGCACGTCTTTTCCCGCCGCGAACTGGACGATTGGCTGATCAGCCAGACGGAAGGGGCGCGCCGCTCGTATAGTGAACCCGGCAACCCGTTCCACCCGCTATCCGATCGTGAAATGGAAGTCCTGACCTGTGTGGTGCGCGGAATGAGCAACAAGGAAATCGCAAACCTGCTTGAGATCAGTCACCAGACGGTAAAGAACCATGTCACATCCATTCTGCGGAAATTCGGGGTGGACGACCGTACACAGGCGGTGATCTATGCTCTCAAACGCGGTTGGGTTACTTTAAAAGATTCAGCAAGGCAGGAGTGATCGAAATGACGAATGAACTTGAAGCCGCGTCTTCTTCAGGAGGGGCAGGCCTGGATTTGCAAGTTGAATTGGAAGATACCCAGCGCGCCTTGCGCGAAGTGACATTGATGATCGAGCAAAGCCAGGGGGAGCTGGCAAAGATTTCCCAGCGTAACGCGGCGATCACAACCCATCTGCAACAGGCTCAGGGACAGGTCAATAAATTACCGCCCGAAGAATTGCGCATGGTGTACGATTCCGCCCTGGACGCACAACAACGCCTGCTGGTCATGCGCGGTCAATTGGAAAAATTGCAGAACGATAAGAATCATCTTGAAAAATTAAAGGCGGTTTTGGAACGCCTGAATTCGCAGACGAGCGGTGCAATTACTGCGAATGTGGCGGCGGGCAAGGGCAAAATGGCCAGCGTGGAGATGCTGGTCAACGCGCAGGAATCGGAGCGACAGAGGTTGTCGCGCCAGATGCACGATGGCCCCGCCCAAGCGCTGTCCAACTTCATTCTGCAAACCGAGATTGCGATGCGTCTATTGGAGGTTGATCCTGCCCAGGCGCGCGAAGAGCTGAGCAACCTTAAGGTCGCGGCCATGGGCACCTTTCAAAAGGTGCGCAACTTCATCTTTGAACTTCGCCCCATGATGCTGGACGATTTGGGATTGGCGCCCACGATTCGGAAGTACGCGGACGCCTTCCGCGAGCAGACAAGTCTGGATGTCAGCGTCACGGTCACCGGGACGGAGAGGCGGCTGGAGCCTTACATCGAGGTGATGATCTTCCGCGCCATTCAGGAATTGATCGGGAACGCATCCCGGCATAGCCAGGCGACTACTGTCAAAGCTCTTTTGGATATGGGCGACCAATTGGTGCGGGTGACAGTGGATGACAACGGCAAGGGCGCGGATTCCGAAATCCTGGATCAGAGCGGCAGTCTGGGATTGAAATTAATCAAAGAGCGTGCAGAAATGCTGGGTGGCACTTTTGAAATTGACAGTGCCGTGGGAAAAGGTACGCGAGTCGTTTTTTCTGTCCCGGCGCGAAATGTTACATAGTGTAAAAATAATATCTGAAATGGCTCATATTTGCTGAGAATTGCAGAATTGTTAGACTAACATTATTGTTAGCGAATTGCGCCTGATGTGTCTTGTCTTTTATACCAATCCGAATATAATTTGGACAAGATTGAGGCGCTTGCCTCAGCACTTTCAAAGAAAGGAGAAAATATCATGTTATTCGCACCGAAAGAAAAGGGACAGGGTCTGGTTGAGTATGCGTTGATCCTCGTTCTGGTTGCCATCGTTGTTATTGCCGTTCTGATGTTGCTTGGCCCGATCATCGGCAACGTCTTCTCGACCATCAACGACAGCCTCGGCGGCCTTTAGTTTCCCCTGCTCCGAAAAGAGGGACTCATTTGATGTGAGTCCCTCTTTTGTACTAGTATCGGCATTATTTGTCAGGATTGATTACAATAGGCTTTACTCTGGGATGGCATCAGAGAATTCTCAAGCGGAAAGGAGGTGAAACCCATGTTGTTTGCCCCGAAGGAAAAAGGCCAGGGCCTAGTCGAGTATGCGTTGATCCTTGTTTTAGTCGCCATTGTTGTCATTGCGGTTTTGATGCTTCTCGGACCGATCATTGGCAACGTTTTCTCAACCATCAATGACAGCCTCTCCAGTTTCTAAGTTTGGTTGCGCTTTGTGAGTTGGTGGGACTCTGTCGAAAGATAGAGTCCCACTTTTGTATTAGACAGGTTTTTGCAATTTTCCTGTATAATGAATGTGATATAAAAGTCCCGCCGCGTTTCGGCGGCCTCAGACCAGAGAGGAGAACCTATGCGTCGTGGAAGAATTTTCATTTTCCTGGCCATAATCCTGATTTTCGTCATTGTGTTGGCGGTTGTGGCGTTACCCAGGGTGTTGCCTATGTTGCGTCCAGCCACCCCAACGGCAACTGTTTATCAGGTTTATTATGCCTTGCAGAACATTTCACAAGGTACCATTATCACTGAGGATCTCCTGGGAACATATACATTACCGGAAACTTCATTTGCCCAAGTGATGTTTACCGTACAGGAAAAGTCGGTCTTGGTGGGACAGAAGGCGAAAATCGCCATTGACCAGGGTGTTCCCATTACATCAGGCATGGTAGTGGCTCCCGATGCCGGCTTGGATGCTGGCGGACCGGCCTGGGCCAATATCATCGCTGCAGGGAAGAATGCCATCACGATCCCCATCTCGCGGCTTGCCGCTGTCGGCTATGGCATCGCAGACGGAGCGCATGTGAACGTTATCGCTTGTATGCTTGTGGTGGATGTGGATCCGTCCTATCAATCGCTAACGCCCAATTATGTGAGCGCATTGGTTGGACCGGCAAACATTGAGCCAGCCAAAATGCCGGGCATTACCGTGGGGGTCAACAATAGTGCTGTGGCGCCTCAAGTCTTCCCCTATCAGGGGCGGACCGAAGTGGAATCCGCGTTCCAACAGGGCATTTACATCGTTCCTTCCGAGCCCCAGAGACCGCGTCCCGTCTGTCAGATGATCATGCAGGATGTCTCGGTCTTGAAACTGGGTAATTTCCCGTTGACTGCCGAACAGACAGCGGTGAATCAAGCCACTCCCACACCGCAACCGGGAGCCCAGCAACAGACAGGCAACAGTCAGACGCCGGACATTGTCACACTGGTCGTTTCACCACAGGAAGCGGTGGTATTAACCTACCTGGTTTATACGAACACTCCCTTGTACCTGACCCTGCGCAACAGCGGCGACACAGCCCGTCAGGTGACAGAGTCGGCCACACTGCAATTCCTCCTCAGCCAGCACAGTATCACAGTGCCTGTGAAACTTGCATACTCCCTCACGCCGCGCGTGGATACGCTGAGTCTCCCATTTTTGCCAAATGATATCGTGACCGTGACGCCCGAATAGTCATTTGAGTTTGTGAGGCTAAAGGTTTATGGCTGGCGAAAAAATTCGGGTCCTGATCGTTGACGATGTTGCGGAAACCCGCGAGAACGTCCGCAAGTTGCTTCAATTTGAAAGTGACGTTGAAGTGGTGGGCGCGGCGCGCTCCGGGAAGGAGGGCATCCAGTTTGCTCACGAAATGGACCCGGATGTCGTCTTGATGGATATCAACATGCCAGATGTGGACGGGATCACCGCGACGGAAACCATCCGCCAGAAAATGCCTCATATTCAGGTGGTCATCCTGTCTGTGCAGGGCGATCAAAACTATATGAGGCGGGCCATGCTGGCCGGCGCGCGCGACTTCCTGACCAAGCCGCCGATGGGCGATGAGTTGATTTCGGCCATTCGCCGCGCGGGCGAGATGGCGCGTATCGAACGCGCGAAAATGGCCTCGGTCCGGCCTGTTGCGTCTGCGTCCAGCGCGGGAATGCCGTCCATGGCGGCAGTCGGATTTGGATTGACGCGCGGAAAAGTCGTCTCTGTGTATAGTCCCAAGGGGGGGACTGGTTGCACCACCATCGCGGTCAATCTGGCTCTGGCCCTGCATAACGATGACACACGCGTTGTCATCGTGGACTCTAATCTGCAATATGGCGATGTGGCTGTGTTTTTCAATGAACAGGGGAAGAATACCATTGCCGACCTGGCCCCGATGGCCGATGAACTTGACCCTGACATTGTTGAAGGCGTATTGCTCAAACATGCCGCGACGGGTATCAGCATTTTGGCCTCGCCTTCCCGACCGGAACATGCCGATAAAATTTCGGCCGACCAGTTCCTGAAAATTGTTGAATTCCTGCGCCAAATGTATGCCTATGTGGTGATTGATACGACGCCGTATCTGAGTGATGTCACAGTGGCCGCCATTGACGTGAGCGATGTGATCGTCCTTATCACCACGCAGGATATTCCCGCCATCAAGAATGCCCGCCTCTTTCTTGACCTGTTGCAGAATCTGCGGATTGACCGCAACCGCATCGCCTTTGTGATGAACCGATTCGACAAACGGATCGCCATTACAGCCGAGCGTGTGGGCGAGAATCTCAAGCAGGAAGTGGCGGCGGTTCTTCCTCTGGATGAACGCGTGGTCATCCCGGCGGTCAATCGTGGCGTGCCCTTCATGGTGGATAACAAGTCCCAGCCGGTGGCGCGTGGAATTTTTGGCCTGGCAGAGAGTGTGCGCGGCCGCCTCGCGGCGCTGGATTTGGAAGTGGACGAACATCCTGCAAAACGATAGGCCATTTTTGGTTGGATGGTGATTTAGGAGTTGGAAGATGTCTCTTTTGAAGCGAATCGAACAGGGTCAAAGCGGCACGCCGGCCAGCCAGCCTGAGACGCCACCCAATGGGCAGGCAGGCGGGGGAGGCGATAGTTCGCGCTTGTCCTCCCTGCAGGCCCGACGTACCAACGCTCCCATCACCGCCCCGCAGGCAGGAACCTATTTCGATTTAAAGACCCGCGTCCAAAATCGGTTGCTGGCTGAACTCGACCCGTCCATGGATATTTCGCGGATCGACGAAGTGCGCCGCACCATCCAGGACCTCTTCGAGCAGATTCTGTCCGAGGAGAATATCGTTCTCTCGAGACCGGAGCGCGCCCGCCTGTTCGAGCAGATTGCCGCAGAAATTCTGGGACTGGGTCCGCTTCAGCCTCTGCTGGAGGATGAGAGCATTACAGAAATCATGGTCAACGGGGCGAAGAATATTTATATCGAGCGCAAAGGCAAGATCCACCGTGTGCCAGTGACATTTGAGAATAACGAACACGTCATGCGCATCATTGACCGCATTGTTGCCCCGCTGGGCCGCCGCATTGACGAGGCCAGCCCCTACGTGGATGCACGTTTACAGGACGGCTCGCGCGTCAATGCTGTGATCCCGCCCATTTCGCTGGTCGGCCCGGTGCTGACCATTCGTAAATTTGCCAAGAACCCGATCACTGTGGATCAGCTCGTCCAGTTTGGGTCCATTTCGCCCGAAGCCCTGCAGTTTTTGAAAGCCTGTGTTGAATCCCGTTTGAACGTTGTCATTTCGGGTGGTACAGGTTCTGGTAAAACCACGCTTCTGAATATTCTTTCGGGTTTCATTCCGAACGATGAACGCATTGTCACCATCGAAAACGCGGCCGAGTTGCAGCTTCGTCAGGAGCATGTGGTGACGCTGGAGTCGCGCCCGCCCAACATCGAAGGCCGCGGTGAGATCACCATCCGTCACTTGGTCATCAACTCGTTGCGTATGCGCCCGGACCGCATCATTGTGGGTGAAATCCGCGACGAGGCCGCGCTGGACATGCTCCAGGCCATGAACACGGGTCACGATGGCTCGATGACCACGCTTCACTCCAACGGACCGCGCGATACCCTCTCTCGTCTTGAGACGATGACTTTGATGGCAGGCATGGATTTGCCATCGCGTGCCATCCGCGAGCAGGTCTCCTCCGCGATTGACCTCGTTGTTCACCAGGATCGTATGCGAGACGGTACGCGTAAAGTGGTCAACATCACCGAAGTCAGCGGCATGGAAGGGGATGTGATCACCATGACCGATATCTTTGCCTTTGAGCAGAGCGGCATCGAAAATGGAAAGATTGTTGGCCGCTTGCGCCCCACCGGCCTGCGCCCGAAATTCATGGACCAGATCGAGGCATCCGGCATCCATTTGCCGCCATCCATCTTTGGAATTGGAGAGCGGCGTCGCTACTAAACATGGACGGAATAACCATAATCATTATCGTTGGCGGTGTCCTTGTCCTGGGCCTTCTGGTCGTGGGTGTCATCATCTCTGCGAACAGCGAGCGTTCGCTCGTGGAGAAGCGACTCGGCCAATATCTGGAGGGGGAGAAGACCGAGGAGGATCGCAAGGCGGATCGCTCGGTCCTGACCGAATGGGTTAATAGACGGGTCGAAAAATCATCCATGGGGGATCGCATTGCGCGTCAACTGGCGCGCGCCGATCTGAAATTCCATGTAGGCGAATATTTCGCGTTGATCGTCATTTCGGTGGTCGGCGTAGCCGTGATCGCATGGCTGCTTTCGGGGATGGGATTAAATGCGCGCGGCGGCATTTCTGCTTTAATCGGTGGGATCGTTGGTGTCTTTCTGCCGGGCTTCTATGTCCGCCGTCAGCAGGGAAAGCGCCTGACGCGCTTCAATGAACAGCTCTCGGATATGCTCAACCTGATGGTCAACGGTCTGCGTGCAGGATACTCCACCATGCAGGCCATGGAGGCCGTCAGCAAGGAATTGCCCTCTCCGATTTCAGACGAATTCCATCGCGTTGTTCAGGAAATGCAATTGGGCATCCCGATGGAGACCGCGCTGGAGAACCTCTATCGCCGCATTCCCAGCGATGACCTCGATTTTGTCATCACCGCCATTAACGTCCAGCGCGAAGTGGGCGGTAACCTCTCCGAGATTCTTGACGTTATTTCCTTTACCATTCGCGAACGCGTTCGCATCAAAGGCGAGATTCGCGTGCTGACATCGCAAGTACGCACCTCCGGGAGTGCGATGGCGCTGATTCCTATCTTCCTGACAGCCTTTCTGTGGTTCCTCAACCCGGAGTATATGAGTTCATTCTTCGACAAGGGCCTGTGGTGCGGAATTGGGGCGTTTGCTCTGGCGGGTGGGTTGATTGTTGTCGGGTACTTCATCATGATGAAGATCGCGGATATCGAGGTGTAACATGCAATGGGTCATTGGCATCATTATCGGCGTGATCCTTATCGGCGGAGCGATCTACCTTGTCGTGGTGGGAAATCGCACCATGGCGGCACAGGACGAAAACGTTGACCCGCTCATGGCGCGCCTGGCTGAGTTCAGCGAGCGCGGCGAACTGGTTTCCCTCGAACAGATCGAATTGTCACAGCCGTTCAGCGAACGCGTCATCGTTCCGATGGTGCGGCGCTTTGGCGAAATCTCCGCGCGCTTTACCCCTCAAAAGGTACTGCTGGATACCACGCGCAAATTGGAACTGGCCGGGAACCCCGGCCGGATTGATGCCGCCACGTTCCTGGCGACCCGTTTTATCGTTCCGTTCATCTTTGATGGGTTCCTGCTTTTGATTGCCCGCCTCGCCCCCACCCCTTGGCCGTTCTCCCGTTTATTCATCGCCCTGCTCGTCTTCGGCCTGCTCGGGTTTGCCTTCCCGCAACTCTGGCTTTCCAGCAAGATTCAAGCCCGCCAGAAGGAAATTCGCAAGGCCATGCCCGATGCTCTCGACCTCTTGACCATCTGTGTGGAAGCCGGCCTGAGTTTCGACTCGGCCGTGTCGAAAGTGAGTGAGAAATGGGAAAACCAACTTTCGCTGGCGTTCGCCCGTGTGATTCGCGAGATCCAATTGGGAAAACTCCAGCGTGAAGCCCTGCGCGATATGTCCGACCGGTTGGGCATTGCGGAGATGACCAGTTTCGTGGCCGCGGTGATTCAGAGTCAGCAACTCGGCGTCAGCATGGCAAAGGTGCTCCGTATCCAGTCCGAGCAGATGCGCATGAAACGCCGCCAGCGCGCTGAAGAAGAGGCTCACAAGGCCCCCGTCAAGATGATCTTCCCGATGGGTCTGTTGATCTTCCCGTCCATTCTTATCATCCTGTTGACTCCCGCCTTAATTCAAATTTCGGACGTGTTTGGCAGCGCCTTGGGAGGCCCCTAGCCTGTGACGAACATCCACTGGTCGTATCCGCTTTACCGACTGGCTTGGAGCGGGCTCGACTGGTTGTTTCCGCCCCGTTGTGGCGGGTGCGGAAAAGCGGGTTCCCGCTGGTGTGATGATTGTCAGGCAAAAGTCCCTGTGCTCGCAGGCAGGTTGTGCGAGAAATGCGGACTGCCAGTTGCCCGCGAAGGTCTCTGTGACCGGTGCCAGGTTGAACCGCCGCCCTTCCGCTCTTTGCGCGCTTGGGCGGCTTTTGATTTTCCTGTGCGCCAGGCCCTCCACAAGTTAAAGTATCGCCGCGATATGGGATTGGGGGATGCGCTGGCTGTCCCCATCGCGCGTTTCACAGAGTCGCTGTCGTGGCCGCTGGATGTGGTTCTCCCCGTGCCGCTTGGACGGAAGCGGATGCAGGAACGCGGGTATAATCAGGTTGACTTGATCGCCCGCCCTTTATCACTCGCTCTTGGCCTGGACTATCGGCCTGCCGCGCTCAAACGGACGCGTGAAACTGTCTCGCAGGTTGGTCTCTCCGCGGTGGAACGCCGCGATAATATGCAGAATGCCTTTGTCGCAGATGCGCTTGTCGTTCGGGGAAAAAATGTCCTCGTGATGGACGATGTCTCCACAACGGGATCCACCCTATCGTCATGCTCCGAAGCGCTCCTCCAGGCGGGCGCAGAAAATGTCTACGCGTTAACCGTGGCGCGGGCGTTGCCGCATCACGGATTGCATCAAGTCTAACCCACCCAATTCTCAGGAGGTCCCATGTCACACAATGTAGACGTTCAGACCCGCAACATGGCGATGACCGATGCCATCAATGATTATGTGACCAACAAGGCCGAGCGCTTGGGCCGCCATCTGCCGCAGATCGAGGATGTGCGTGTCGAGTTGACCTACCTCAAGTCCGCCCGCTCTGCCAATGACCGTTTCAATGCCGAAATCACCGTGCGTGGCAAGAACCTGCTCTTGCGTGCCGAGCAACGTGCGGATGACTTGCACGCCGCCTTCGATACCGCCCTCGATAAAATGGATCGCCAGGTGGAGCGCTACAAGGGCAAACACTACCGCGGCCGCGGAGACGGACGCTCTGCCGCCGAAGCCGCCGAACAGATCCTGGATGATGAGACCGGCGAATTGACCCCGCTCATTGCCAAACGCAAAAAATTCACTCTTTACCCCATGAACGAAGAGGAGGCCATCGTCCAGATGCGTGAACTGGAACATGACAACTTCTTTGTCTTTTACAACGCAGAGACGAGCAAGATCAACGTGCTCTACCGCCGCCGCAACGGGAGTTACGGCCTGATCGAGCCAGAGATCGGCTAGCCTGCCTGCCGAACCCACCACTGGCCCGGACATTGTCTGGGCCAGTTTGTTAGGAACACAGAATTATGGATACGCTGGATTTTGATGACGAACTGACCGAAGACAAGATTGCCGCGAGCCATATCAACGGCCCCCTGGCGGAAGAATCAGTGGTAAACCTGCTCAAGGCGCTTGGCGAGAATCCCGAACGCGAAGGTCTCAAAAATACCCCTCGCCGCGTGGCGCGCATGTACAGCGAACTGCTGGCTGGCTACCAGGTGGACCCCGCCGCCATGATCAACGGCGCGCTCTTCGATGTCAAATATGATGAGATGGTACTGGTGCGCGACATCGAATTCTACAGCCTGTGCGAGCACCACATGCTCCCGTTCATGGGACGTGTCCACGTGGCCTACATCCCCGCGGGTAAAGTGCTGGGCCTTTCCAAAATCCCGCGCGTCGTGGACATGTACGCCCGCCGCCTGCAAGTGCAGGAACGCATGACCCGCCAGATCGCCGATTTCCTAAGCGACTTGCTCAAGCCGCAGGGGGTGGCGGTCGTCGTCGAAGCCATGCATCTTTGCATGATGACGCGCGGCGTTAAAAAGCACGACGCCCGCATGACCACCTCGGCCATGCATGGCGCCTTCCGAGCCAACCTTGCCACGCGCGAGGAATTTCTGGCAAATATCTCGCGCGGCTCTTCTCCATTGCACGTTTAATTCGACTTGCATGTGCGTCGCATCCGACTCGACAGGACTTTTTCACCTGTCTGGTGCGACGCACTTCTTTATTTGCTTCGCTTCTTCCTGACCTGAGCAGGCCGCGCGCGTTCAATCTCCACCCCCACGGACGCGGCCTCTGGCACGGCCCCGGGCTTATCCACCCTCACCATCACTTTCCGCACCTTCGGCTCCTGCAAACACAACTCGGCAATATCGTTTGCCAACGCTTCGACAGTCATCCGCGCCGCGCTCTCCGCGTAGCCGCGGATTTTTCTTGCCACATCGCTGTAACTCACACAATCAGCGATGTTGTCCGTGCGCGCCGCTCGACGCGTATCCGTGTAGAGGGCGACATTGATGATAATGTCGCGCGGCGTCACGCGCTCCCAATCATGGATGCCGAGGATGCCGCGAACTTTCAAATCTTTGATGAATACTTTATCCATTTGCGCGTAGATCGGA
>QZIJ01000063.1 GCA_003598975.1 Anaerolineaceae bacterium
GCCGATGCGTTGCAGCTCGAGATCGTAGGGCTGGCGGTACCCGGCCAGGGCAAACAAGCGCCCCCTTTCCACCAGCTCGAAACCCTGGGCGATGGTATCGGTGGGCTCCTTGACCAGGTTTTCCGCCTCTTCCCATTTGCGCCCGTAGGACCAGCCACGTACATAGCCGACCGCCCGGCCCGCCAGCGACTCCAGCCCGGGGTGACGCATATTTTGGAGACTTTGACAGGCGACGAATCCATCCTCGACCTCGGCTGTGGCAACGGCGAACTGGCGCGTGCCCTCGCCCGAAACGGCCACCACGGCCCGTATCTCGGCCTGGATTTCAGCGTGCCACTCCTCGCCGACGCGCGTTCCTTGCCTGAAGGGTTTTCTGCGCGGTTCCTGGAGACAGACTTGACTTCCGATTGGACGTTGAAGGTTGAAGGTTTAACGTTTAACGTTATTACATGCTTCGCGACCTTGCACCACATCCCCTTGCCCGAACTGCGTTCGCAATTCCTTCAAAACGTCCGCAAACTGCTCGCGCCGAATGGAAAGTTCATCCTCTCTAACTGGCAATTCCTGAACAGCGCCAAATTGCGCGCCCGCATCCAACCCTGGGAGCGGATCGGCTTGATCTCCGCCGATGTGGACGCGGGCGATTACCTGCTCGATTGGCGTCGCGGCGGCGAGGGTTTGCGTTACGCACATCAATTCAGCGAGGAAGAGTTAGCGGATTTGGCGCGTGAGAGTGGTTTTGAAGTTATGGAGTCATTTTATTCGGATGGCGAGGGGGGACGGTTGGGGCTATACGAGATGTGGAGATAAACCAGAAACCCATTTTCTGTGAAGAAAACGGGTTTCTGAAAATTTGGAGGAACCATGTTCATTGCCATCACCCGCGAGGTCCCCGGCTCGATTGTGGATTGCGAATTGACTCACCTGGCGCGCACGCCCATAGACGTGGTCCGCGCCCGCGCCCAACACGAGCAGTATTGTGATGTTCTGCGCGTGCTGGGACTGGAAGTGCTGTCCCTGCCCGAGGAGCCAGACCTGCCCGATTCGGTCTTCGTGGAGGACGCGGCGGTTGTGCTGGATGAGGTCGCGGTGCTGACGCGTCCCGGCGCGAACTCGCGCAGGCCCGAGGTGGAGTCCATTGCGCAGGCACTGGAGCCATTTCGTCCGCTGTTGCGAATCGAGTCGCCCGCGACGCTGGATGGCGGGGATGTATTGGTTGTGGGACGGAAAATCTTCGTGGGACAGACACTCCGCACGAACGCCTCCGCACTGGAGCAGATGACGAATTTGCTCAAGCCATTTGGCTATGAGGTAATCGGCGTCCCCGTCACGGAGTGCCTGCATTTGAAATCGGGAGTGACGCAGGTGGCGGAAAATACTTTGCTTATTAACCCCGCGTGGGTGGAAAAGAAATATTTCCCCGGGTTCGATTTCATCGAAACGGATCCATCCGAGCCGTTCGCGGCAAACGCATTGCTGGTCGGCAAGACAGTCATCTACCCGTCCGCGTTCGCGGGGACGCGGGCGCGGCTCGAAACGGTCACCCCGTGCATCGTCACGGTGGAGGCGGATGAATTGTCGAAAGCGGAAGGCGGGGTGACGTGTTGCAGTCTGGTATTTAAGCGATAAAGGAATCAATGTCCAATCGCGACGCGGTTGCGGCCTTTGTGTTTGGCAGAGTAGAGCGCCTGGTCGGCGCGGGCAATCAGGGTTTCCAAAGTAGGGGTGTTTTCATCCAATTCAGAAATTCCAATGCTAATCGTTATTTTGATTTCGCTGTTCTGAATGGGGACAGCCATTTTTTCCACTTCACGTCGCAGGCGTTCAGCCACTACGCGGCCGATCTTCGCATCGGCTTCAACAATCAGCGCAATGAATTCATCGCCGCCGTAACGGCCGATCGGATCGGCTTCCCTCCACTTCTCCTTACACAATGCGGCCAGGGCATGCAGTACCTGATCTCCAATCAGGTGCCCATGGGCATCGTTCACGTTTTTAAAATGATCAATATCGAAGATCATGACAGATAACTGGCGCTTGTAGCGGCGGGCGCGTTCGAATTCGTTCTGTGCCAGTTCCATGAAATGGCGGTGATTGTACAGGCCTGTCAACCCATCGGTGATGGCGAGTTCCTGGGTCTCGTCGAACAGGCGGGCGTTCTCAATGGCCACCGCCACCTGACCTGCAAACGTTGTGGCAAGTTGAACATCATCTTCGGTAAAGTGATTGGCCTCGCGACTGTCAATGGCAAGCAGGCCAATGATCTGATTGTGGACAATGAGCGGCACGCCCATCCAAGAACGGATATGTGAAGCGTGCTGAATGGTGCGAAAAGCAGGATAGGCTTCGTAGGTGTCGTTGAGCAGGAGAGGCTGACGCGTCTCGATCACTTTCGTATTTGGATTATCGCCTGGAATGGGAAAACGCACACCAATGACGGAGGATGGGTCTGTCCAGCCCTCGCCGCCGATGATCTCCAACTCGCCGTCGCGCAGAAGTTGCACCGAGGCGCTATCGTGCGGAACCACGTAGGCCAGTTGCTCGAGCAGACGGGTGGTGGCATCCTGAAGGTTCAGGGTCTCTGCAACGGTTGCACCGGCTCGTCGCAGTGTTTCAGATTCGTCAGCACGGCGATGGGCCTCATCCACCGCCTGGATTTTCGCGAATGAGAGGGTGACCAGTTCTGCGGCCTGCTCACTTAGGATGATCTCTTCGGGAGTGAAACGATGCAGGTTGGAAAAACCGAGCATGACCGCGCCCAGTTTTTTTTCATTGGAGATCATCGGGATGACAAGCACCGAGCGGGTATGGAACAATTCGGCAATCCTGAGACTAACGTATTGCGAATTCTGCGCGTCATCCACAACGAGCATGTGGCCGGCTTCCAGAGCAGAAGCAGACAGGCTTTTTTCTCCCGGAAGAACAACCATGCCAAGGTATTGTTCCAATGGTACACCATAGGCGGCTATGGGTATGGTCTGTTCTCGAATCTCGTTCCAGCCGGAGAGGAAACAATGGTCTGCACCAATCAGACTTCCCAGATGATATACAAGAAACTGCGCCATCTCCTCGATCGTTCTTTTTCCGAGCGCGGCGCGGATGATCTCCTGTAAAAGTTCCTGCGAGTGCTGGCCTTTGATCAGGCGCAATTCAATGTTGCGACGCGCCAGGGCGGCGCCGAAGATGTCGGCGGCGGCGCGCAGAGCATCCAGTTCGGCTTCGCTCCACTGGCGTTCACGCAGGCAGTCGTCAAAACCGATGAATCCCCAGAGGGTGTCCTCGAGAAAGATGGGAATAATGGCAACAGACAGGATTTCCTGTTGTTTTAACAATTCCTGCTCCATGACAGGGAATTCCCGCACTGGCCCTGAAATCGTTTTTTGCTGTTCCAATTCGTCTGCCCAGCGCGCGAAACCAGCCTCGCGCCAGGACAGGTTCTGCAGGTCGGGGTTGTCAATCTGCGGTTGAATACCGTCGGCTACCCATTCATAACGCTGACTGAGCAGGGAAATGCCATCCTCCGAACTATGTGACTCGAAAATGTAGACGCGGCTGGCGTCCGCGGCGCGTCCCATCTTATCAAGGACCCTCTGAATATTCTTTTCCCAGGATGCGGATTTTAGAAATTGTTCCGATGCCAGGCTGACGGCACGCAAGATGGCTTCCCGGCGAAGCAAGGCAGATTCGGCCTGTTTTTGTTCGGTCACATCGTGAAAAATAATGAGCCAGGCGGGCTTTTCAGATCGGCGGTCTTTTTCGGTAAGGTAGTTGGGCGATATGCGAACTTCAAAATTGCGGGTTTCCTCTTTGTCATCCAATGTGATCCCAATGCTTTGCTCCACTTTTCCCAGCAACGGCATAATCCTGGGACCGTATATCCCACAGATGATCTCGGCAGGCTGGCCCAGCGACCGATTCGCGTTTTGAGAGAGGAACTCCGCCGCAGCGCGGTTCATGTACAAGACGCGGCGCCGGGCATCCAACACCAGCACGCCATCGCGCAGGTTTTGCAGGATGGCATTCTGGGTTGGAGGAATAATATCCAACAGGCGATAACGCGCGATGGCCCACGACAGGGCAATGCTGGAGGGGAGAAAGAAAAACGGCGTCAGGTCCAGATCGCCGCCCGCAAAAACGTAAATCACATTCCCCGCCAACGGCAATATAACCGCAATAATGGTTGTCAGTGCCTGCGCGCGGTAGAGCGGAGGCGAACGCCACGCGCCGACGACTGCAATCATGCTTCCTGCCAGGAGACAGGCATAGGAAAAAACCATAAAAGGCCAGAAAAACCACCCATATTGAGGAGCCAGAAGGGTGAGTTCGCCGCTGCGGATGAGCGTCACCGAGTTCCAAACGAGATGATGGAATTCGTTTGTCCAGAATAAGATCAAAGTGGTGGTCGGGATCAGCCACAACCCCACCCATTTGGGCTTTGTCAACCATTGCCACTGACCGGTATAGGCCAAAGCGAACAAGAGCCACAATACCGGGCCGGAGGTAATTCCCAGATATTCCATTCTTGCCCATAGAATTTTCAACAGCAAAGGCTGTGAATAAATCTCCAATCCATATCCAAGAGACCATATCCCCAGAGCCAGCATCAACCATGTAAAAACACGCGCCACCAACGACTCACGATGCCGCCAGCCGAGTAACCCCAACAAGGCATAAATCCCTGCGATAAGAATCAACAAGCCTGGCACAAAAAATGCAACTGGAAGATCAAGAGGCGGAAACATGCGATACCTTTATTCAATTCTACGCGTTCCATCCCACAAAACCATTACAGTATTCAGACAAGACTATCAAATTTGCAAGCAAAAAGGATGTGCCGCGGAAAGTCCGCGGCACCTTGTAATTACATCAATTCTTCATCTTATTTGGATCGATAATATACTGCCACCAGTTGTGGTGGATTCCGTTCTTTCGCCCCGCGACATGTGGAATATGTTTCAGCCACCACTGGTGATGCAGGCGGATGTCGCCACTGCCCCATTCGGCAGATGTAACGGTCCGCACGTCACCCTTGAAATTCGGGAAGTTGAGCAGCCAGTCGTAACATTCGCTGGACACGGGAGCGGGATTGTTCCAATCATAGTCCCTCTCGCTGTTGGGCGCGAAGTGGATGTTGCCGCAGGCGGCCCTGCCCGGCGCGGATTTCTCGTAGCGGATGAAACGTGTCCACAGGTTCGCGTCGCCTGTGAGTTTCTCGAAGGTTTTCGCAAGGATGGATTCGGAGCGATGACCGAACGACTCGAGCATCTCGCCCACGTAACGCTCGTAGTTGAATCCCATCACCACGAACCAGCGCGGACATTGGGCGGTGTTTTTCAACGGAGGCGCGTTGCACCAGAACGCGCCCGCGCCACCCATGGCCGATTCGTAAAACCCCGCGTGGGGAAAGGCAAAGACCCACACTTCGTCAATTTCGCCGCGGGAAACCTTGTTCAAAATGTCGAAGCGGGTCAGGATGGCCGTGTAATCCGCATCCTGCGGGACATGCGGCTGGGAAACACCACGTAACACATCGAGGTAAGCCTGCGGGGTGTAGCGATAGCCGTCCACTTTGACGGGGAATTCATCCAACGTGGCGCGTGAGACGATCTCGTAGCGTCCCATGCCGTGGCTGAATTGAAGGATGTCCGCCGCGTAGGCAGTGACCAGATCATCGGGACGATACCAGTTCATCTTCTGCGAGAGTTTCTGGCCATCGTCCATGGTCGGGTCGTAGACGATGAGCATCACCCTGCTGGTGGTGATAGTGGCGGGTTCGTCCGCGTTATCGGGCAGGCCGGTAGGTGGAGTCGGCGCGGGTGCCGGTTCCTTCCTCTTGAACAGAGACAGGATGAAGTCCAGAAAGGAAGCGAAGAAATTTCCAGATGAGTTCGTCATGGTGCGCTCCTTTTGTCTGTAGCGCAAATTAATTTGCGTTACGGCGCGTTGTTCGCGACGTAAACCTGATTTCCCAACGCCAGATACAGATTGTGACCGGGGCTGAATGTCATCGCACTCAACGGGCCGACCGGGAAGAAATCCACCGGTGCGCTCCAGATGCCCTGCAACTCAAAGCCATGCGAACCCAGGCGGACCACAGACTGGCCGTCTGCATTCAACAGGAGCAAAAGCGAGTCGGGCAGGCCGGTCAAGAACATTTGCGTGAAATGCGCCTCGGCAAACATATCCATTTCGCCGTAGGCGGGGAAACGATTGACCAGTTTCACCGGCGACTCACAACGGGTCGGGACGCCGTCAATGCGGCTGTACGTGCAATGGGTGAGATGGCCGTCGGCGTGCAGAAGATACAATTCGTCACCGCTGACGGCAATATCAATCGCATCCTGCATTTCGGGAATCTGGTTGCCAAAGAAGAAGAGCGGCGCATCGGTGAAGACGCCATCCTTCTCGGCATAGATCCAGACCGCGCGGGCGGGCGCGTCCAGCACATATAATTTTCCGTTGTCGAGCGTCATGGCAGTGACGCGTCCCCAGTTCGTGGAGGGAGGTGTGAGCGCAAACGCCTTCGCCACCTGGCCGGGTGCACAATAGAGCAGGTTGCCCGCCACATCAATGCCCATTACGGACGAGTTTAGCGTATTGACCCGCGGCAGAACCAGCAGATCCAGCAGGGAGCCGACCGAGTTATTGCCATAAAGGCCGGGCCTGCAATCAAAGGTGACATCCATTTCATAGCCGCGCCCAATGACCGCGCGCAGGATACTGCCTTGCGCCGCGTCGAGCATGTACAGATCGCTGTCGCTGGCGGCCATCCGGCTGACTTCGGCGCTCAACCCCCCGGAAAAAATGGGGCTGAAATTCAGGCGCGTGATCCCCAACAGGGCGTCCAACCGCGCCTGCGCCTCCTGGCGTAGTGCCAGTGTCTCACTGGTCACATTATACGTCTCGGCCTGCGCCACACGTTGAAGCACATTGTTCCACGCCTCGCGTTGACGGATGGGATCCGTCTCGCTCATGGCCTGTTCGCGCAACACCTGCGCCTGCGCGATATACGTATCGTATTGCGAACTGCGCCCAAAACGCATGTAAACCACAACCGCGATCGTCACCACCAGCAGTGGGATGAGGATGGAAATGAACGCCATGGCGGGGACGGGCAGGGAAATATCCGACTCGCCACCGGGCAGGAGATTCGGCAGAAACTTGCGGAGCGCCGCCCCGACTCGTTCGGTCACGCGACGCCAGGCCGCGATCCCCGTCACTGCGGCGCGCGCCGCCTGACGCTGGGTCTCCGCGCGTCGAAGGGCGCTCTCCTCGGGCGAACGTCGCGGCGCAGACGTGACATCCACCGTCTCGAATTCAGGCTCTTCCGCTTCGGGGATGGATTCCATATCAGGTTCGGGTTCGGGGAGGGTGGCGCGCGGAATGGAGGGCGGGAACTGCCGCGCCATCGCCACGTTGGCGAGTTGCTCCACCAGCGCCTCGTCCGCTTCGACGGGCTGGGGCGGGATGGCATACGCCGAGGGTTGCTCTGTCGGCGGCTGGCCAATGACGTGCGCAACGGGAGGCGTCTCATCGGGCGGTTCGGGTGGGATGAAGGCCGCGGGCAAGTCCACCCGCGCGGGCGCGGAAAGAGGCGGGGATGCGTCCACAGAGAAGACGATTTCGCCCGCCCCCTCCGTCACGTGGATGAGCGCGCCGCTCACATCCCCTTCGGCGATTGCCATCAAACGTTTGCGCGTGGATTCGGGCGCGGGCAGGCCGCGGTCCGAACCGAAGGCATCGTTCCAGGCAGGAGGCAGTTTCGAGCAGAGGAGCAGGCGGTCGCCCGCTTGAAATTGGATCTGTGAATAAAACTGGCTGATGCTCTGGCCAAGGCCGAGCCCCTTGCCAGAAAGCGCAGGGTCGTGCAGGTGACGCGTGGCACCGCCGCTGAACGAAAGGACGTGCGTGGGGCCGCACTGCAAAATGGTCAACTGCGATTCGCGCAGAGCCACCAGCGTGAGCCAGCCGATGACATATTGTCCGCGCCCGCTGGTGGACAGGTTGCGCTCGAGCAGCGCCTGGTTGACGGACGCAGCCGCGGCGCGCAGGGCTGTGGTCAGCGCGCCATGCGTGTTGTAATACGCGGCGGCCACATCGCCTGTCAGTTTTTCGTATTCCTCATTGAGGAAGGGGACGTTGCCATTGAGCAACAGCGAGACGAGCAACGTCTCGCGCTCGCGGCCACGCGCCGCTTTGCGCGGCGGCACAAACGCCGCCAGGCCGGGCAGGGTGGATTGCACCTGTCCGTTGATGCGATAAAGGCTGAGGATGTTCAGGTCAATGGGCACTTTGGCACGCCAATGTAAGAACTGGAGAAAAGTTACTATCATTATACTGGTAAAATTTACCCGCATCCCCACTGGAATCACATGGAATTTAAACTTCACACCAACTTCGATACCATCGCGCCCCTCTCCCACGCATGGGATGACATGCTCGCGGAAAGCATCACCGACGCGCCGTTTTTACGGTTCAACTACCTGCGCGATTGGTGGCAGACCCTCGGCGGCGGCGAATGGCCGCAGGCTGAACTGTCCGTTGTCACCGCGCACGAAGCGGACAAACTGGTCGGCGTCGCGCCGCTCTTCCACGCCGTCAATCAGGATGGCACGCCCGCGCTCCTCCTGCTCGGCTCCATCGAAATTTCCGACTATCTGGATTTGATCGTCCGCCCCGTGGACTTGCCGCGCTTCCTGACTGGCCTGCTGGACTTCCTCGCCTCGCGCGGACCCGAGGACTGGCGCGCCCTCGACTGGGTGAATCTCCCCGAAGCCTCCCCCACCCTCGCCGCGCTCGAAGCGGACGCGTCCGCGCGCGGCTGGACGTTCACCCGCGAGACGTACCAGCCCGCGCCCTACATCCCCCTCCCCGCGGACTTCGAGACCTACCTCGCGTCCATAGACAAGAAACAGCGTCACGAGATCCGCCGCAAAATGCGCCGCGCCGCCGAAAGCGAGGTTCCCGTCCGCTGGTATCTCGTCGAGAACGAGTCCACGCTCGAAGCCGAGATGGACGCGTTCTTCACGCTGATGACGCAAGACCCCGCCAAAGAGGCATTCCTGACCGAGCCGATGCGTCGTCAAATGCTCGCCACCGCACGGACGGCCCTCCACGGCGGCTGGCTGTGGCTGGCCTTCCTCGAGGTGGGCGGAAAGAAAGCCGCGGGCACGTTCAACTTCGATTATGGCAATCGTTTATGGGGCTATAACTCCGGCGTGGACCGCGCCTTCAACGAATTTTCCCCGGGCTGGGTGTTACTAGCACACACCATCCAATGGGCCTGCGAGCACGGACGCAGTGAATTCGATTTCATGCGCGGGAACGAGGAATATAAGTATCGCTTTGGCGCGAAAGATCGGTTGGTGATGAGGGCGAAAGTAGTTCGATAGTTACGTGGTTGGGCAGTTGGATAGTGAAAGCCCCTGAGGGATTGTGTCCGCTCGGGGGCTTGGTTTGGGGGAGAGAGGGTGCGTCGCACCTTGCTAAATGGAATTAATTTCAAGCGAGGACAGAATCCCGTTAAACGAGTTTTTCCTGTCGCGTGGTGCGACGCACTCGCGGGCGGGACTAATATTCTCCCGCGAACCTCTCATGCACCCACAGGAACTCGTTGCGTTTATTCAGCACGCGCTTCAAGTCACCGAAGGATGGGTCTTTGGCTTTGAGCAGGGCGTGGAGTTCTCGTAAAGTGCCGCTTTCGGCACGGAGGGCGACGCCGCGTTCGAGGGTGGATGTTTCTGCCGCGCCCATCACTTCGCCGAGTTTTGTCCCTTCGCCAGAGAGGAAGTCAATGACGCTTTTGCCTAGGCTGAGTTGACTTTCGAGCGTCTTGAAGGCGGCGGCGTCAACGACTTTGAGGGTGGAAGACATCATTGGCAGGACGAGACTCAAAGTTCCAGTCATGAATTTTAGGAAGGGGACGGCGCGCTTGAACCAGTCGCGGTCGAATTCGAGGTCATAGACGCCTTTCTTGCTTTCGAGGCCGTTGAGGGCGGGGAGGGGGAGGCGGGAATGTTCGCACCACAAAACGAGGCGGAATTTTTCGCGCACCCAGGTTTGCGGGTTGAATTTGTTTCCGTCTACAGGGAAGAGACTGAAGAGACGCGGTCCCTCTTTGGCTTCGTCGGTGTAGAGTTGGATGAGGTCGGCGAATTGTTTATCCACTTGACTCAAAATACGGCGGGTGTTGTCATTGACTTCATCCAGTTTGTCTTTGACTTGCGCGAATTCTTTCATCAGCGAGTCAAGAGAAATCCTTTCTGTTGCGGCTGGAGCATTGGACAATAGTTGTTCAATACTTTGCCACTCGTTACAGATGGGACAGGGTTGTTCGTGACGATTGCGTTTTCTGTTTTCGATCAGTTTGCTGACTTCAAAGAGACCTTTGCAATCAAGTGTGGTTAGACACGGCACAGTAACGTCACAACGCAAGCCCTCCCAGAAACTTTCAACCAAGTATTTCACTTCTTCGGTCAACATGCCGAGAAAACGTTCAGGAAATGCAGCTCGAACGGTAATATGGACGTCGTTGCCAATGTGACGTAATAATGCACGGCCATTGTAATCGGCGTCAAGAACTAACCCGCGTTGCCAGTGAACACTATCATCCCAATGAGCGCGCCCCAATGAAAACTTGTGTAAGCGGACGATGAGTTGAAAAAACAATCCTTCGGCGTTGGCAGATTGGCCGTTCCCCGCGTCAACGATGCGGCAAATCTGGGTTTGCTGAATATCTCCAGGGGTGGGTTTGTGACTCCATGCCTTGCTGTATTTTTCTTCTGCGGGAGTGGTATCGGGAACGAGTTGGGCGATGAGGCTGATAGGGTTAGTTTCTTCGTCTTTGGAAAGACCTGCTACTCGGTAGGAAAGATCGAAGCGTTCCATCAGTCGCAGGAAAATGCGATGGAGATCTTCTGGATAGCGGGTCTCCACTGGACGAGCGGGGTCATCCCATAAATGACTCAAGCGCGAGAATTTTACCAAGCCTTGATTATTGCGAGTCTCTTCGTCGTCGAGGACGTAACTCATGGCGGTGGCGAGCCAGTCGGGGCGGAGGATGACGATGTCGCGCAGTTGGGGGTCGTTTTCGTAATGCGTGAGGTGGCCGAGACGGTGCGAGATGGTGATGAAGAGCCGCGCGATTTCATCATCCATGTTGTGGGCGCGGCAGATATCGAGGACTTCACGCAAAGGCAGATACGGCGCGCCCTTGTCTTGCAGGGCTTGACGGACATCGGCAAAACTTTTCGGCACGGAGCGACCGACTTCGGGTAGTGCCGCGGCGATACGGGCGATGGCCTGCTTGAGTTCTTCGATGCCTTTGCGATGACCTTGCTCGTCAGGCTTGCTGTCCACGAAGAAAAAGTCAACTATGGTGTCCCTGCCGAAGAGATCCCACAGTTCCTGACGGTCAATATCGGGCTGGCGCTGTTGCGGTCCGCCGTGCGTGGCGACGACGAGAATCCTGGCGCTCGGCTCGCGGCGCTTGACCAGCTGAATCCATTCCTTGACGAAGCCCTGCTGGGGTCCTTCGCGCGGCTTCCAGACGACGAGGTAGACGGCGGGCGCGCTGAAGAATAACTGGTGCGTGGGTCGGTAGACGCGCTGTCCGCCGAAGTCCCAGCCGTTGAGGGTGAGTTCGGTTTGGGAGGAGGGGTCGGTGGCTTTGAAGGATTGGATTTCTATGCCGTGGGTTGTGTCGTGTTCTTTCCATGGCTTGTCAAGTAACGCGTCCATTAAACAGGTTTTGCCTACTTCGCCTTCGCCGACCAGCACGAGTTTGGCTTCGTAGAGCGGTTCGGCGTTTTCGAGACTGCGCAGGTAGGCTTTGACCGCGTCCAGACCCTGTTCGTATGCGCTTTGCAGGGCAGGGTTGAGGGGGTTGTTGTCAAGTGTGAGTTCAATCAAATTCTCAAGTTGGGAGAGAGATGAGGGAATATCATTAAGCTGATTACCTTCAAGAAAAACACCGTTCAAGTTTTTTAGTGTAGCAAGAGAATATGGAATATTCTTAAGTTGGTTATCTGCAAAGCTTAGACGGGTTAAATTCTGGAACTCACTAATCCATTCAGGTATCTCGGTCAAATTACATCTATCTACATACAGTGCTTGGAGGTTCTTGCTTTTTCTAAATAAAAACACATCCCCTTCGAACGGATTACCTGCACCTACAATTGAGTCTCCAAGGTGTAAGAGTTCAAGATTTGCAAAGTTTTCCATAGAGCTTGGCAGGAATTTTATTTTATTGTCGTAAAGTGCAAACCGCCGCAATTCGGTAAAGTTCCCTATCCATTCTGGCAGTATTGTCAGTTGGTTGCGGGAGAGATCCAGTTCTCTCAACTGCGTGAGTTGTCCCAGCGAGGGTGGCAGTGCCGTCAGTTGGTTGTCGGAGAGATTCAGTGATGTCAACTGCGTGAGTTGTCCCAGTGAGGGTGGCAGTTCGGTGAGTTCCATGTTGCTGAGGTCAAGTTCCGTTGCGCCCGATTGCAGGGCTTCGGCGATTTTTTTTTCGGCGAGGTTCATTGTCTTAACCTTGATTTTCTTGATGGAGGGATTACTGGGATTTACTTCGTTTGGAAGTTGTTGGGGTTATCGCTGGGGACAAGAATCTTATTGTTGTGGACGCGCTTGAATTGCAGGCTTTTCGCGCCGAAGTTGATGAGCAGGCCGATTTCCATATTATACGCTTCGAGGTAGTTCATGGCCTGGGCAAGGTGGACATCTTCCAGTTGGATGACAGCTTTGAGTTCGACCATGATCAGTTTTTCGACGAAGAAGTCCACGCGGCGGGTGCCAATTTCGATTCCACGGTAGAAGATGGACATTTCCTTTTCGCGTTCGAATGCAAGGTTGTGATAGGGAAATTCGATTTCAAGCGCGCGCTGGTAGATGACTTCCTGAAATCCGTTGCCAAGCGTGGAGTGGACTTTCATGGCGGCGGCGATGATGCGGCGGGTCAAGTCTTCGTATTTCATCGTCATTTTCAATTTCCAATCATGGTAATCCTTCAATCCTTCCAATCAAGGTTAAGACGTTTAGGAGATGTCCGCCGAAGGTCCCCGCATGGGGGCAAGACAGAGGGGGTTATGGTTCATGCTTGAATTTTACCCGCTTTCATAAACAACAGCCCCCAAGCAGGTCAACTGCTCAGGGGCTTTGCTTTGAGAGGATGCGTCGCACCTCGCGAAACGGGAGTGGCTCAAGCGAGAAGTGAGTCTCGTTTAGCGAGATTCACCTGTCGGGTTGGTGCGGCGCATTCGCGTTCGCGCTTACGCCTCGTACCCCGCCGCGTCCTCCTCCACCGACATAACAGGCTCGTCGGCGGGTTTGCGGTCAAGGAACTGAAGCGCGAGCGCCACGACCTTCGTGTAGTACTTGGTGTTCTCGCCTTCGCCAACACGGTCGGTCTTCAGGCGTCCTTCCACGAAGATGAGGCTTCCCTTCTTCAGGTACTGCTGGGCCACCTCGCCGAGACGTCCCCAGGCTTCGATGTTGAACCAGTCAGTGTACTCTTTCATCTCACCGGCGGTCTTCCAGCGTTGTGTCACACCCACGCTGAAATGGCAGACTTTCTTGCCAGTGGGCGTGAACTTACTCTCGGGGTCTTTTCCGAGATAACCGATCAGTTGAACGCGGTTGAGGGCGGGCATTATGCATCCCTCCTTTCGTTCAGACTTTTAGAGGCAATTGTGCGTGTCATTTTGGTCTCCTTTTTCTCTAAAAGAACAGTGGATTGTGTCGAACAGGGTTATACTTTGCTCGTTATGCGGCAGGTGTTTCCGAGGCGGGCGCCTGCTCGGCGGGTGCGGCCTGTTTCTTCTTCAGGACCAGCATGCCCGTCTTCATCTCGACCACGTCATAGCCAGCCGGGAGAGCCTCGAGGGCATTCTCCTTCACTTCCTTCGAGAAGAAGAACATCCTCCCGTTGGAATGCAGGTAGTAGGTGGTGCCTTTGGAATTGGTATGTGCGTAAGCCATTCTTACTCCTTTTCTCTGAATTGTGCTTAAAGTCTAGCACAGATTTTCTAAAAGTCAACAGGGAATCTCTCCCAGTTGTTCGACAATTCACAAGGACAGAACATGGACCGACAGATGATCATCGCCGCCAGCCTCGAGGAACTAGGGGCCGCCCGCCTCCTTCTGGACGGGATAGTGGGCTTCGTCCCCACCATGGGTTACCTCCACGAGGGGCATATCTCGCTCGCCCGCCGCGCGCGGGAGGAATGTCAGAGCGTCGTCGCCAGTATCTTCGTCAACCCGACGCAGTTCGGGCCAGCAGAGGATCTCTCGAAGTATCCCCGCGACCTGAAACGCGACCTCTCCCTGCTCGAATCCGCCGGCGTGGACCTGGTCTGGACTCCCGATAACGAGACGATGTACCCGCCCGGGTTCAGCACGTGGGTGGAGGTCGAAGGGCTGACAAAGCCTCTCGAAGGCGCGTCCCGCCCGGGTCACTTTCGAGGCGTCACAACCGTCGTCACCAAGTTGTTCAACGCCGTCCAGCCGCAGAGGGCGTATTTCGGCCAGAAGGACGCGCAACAGGCCGCGGTCATCCGCAAGATGACACGCGACCTGAATTTCCCCATCGAGATCGTGGTCTGCCCCACCGTACGCGAGGCGGACGGGCTGGCGATGTCGAGCCGCAACAGTTACCTCAGCCCCGAGGAGCGAAAGGCCGCGACCATTCTCTTCCGCGCGTTGACCGCCGCCAAATCCGCCTACGAGCGCGGCGAACGCGACGCGGAGGAGTTGCGAAAAATCATGAAAGAGACCCTCGCCTCCGAGCCGCGGGCGCAGATGCAATACGTCTCCTGCGCCGATTACGATACGCTGGATGAATTGGAAACGGTGACGGGCAAGTCCCTGCTTTCGATGGCTGTTTTCCTTGGCAAGACCCGCCTGATCGATAATTTTGTGCTGGAATGAAAAGAAACCCAGGCTTCTAAAAAGAACCCCGTTTTCTGCTAGAAAACGGGGTTCTACTTTGCGGGGTCCTGCTTTGCGCTTGCTTACTTGTTCAACTGCGCGTCGATGCGATAATCGGAGGGGTCTGAGTCCGTCCAGACGAGGTTATCGCCATACTTGTCGTAGTAGCCCTTGGCGCTGATGACGATGGTAAACGGCATGTTGCGCGGGAAAGTCAGCGGCATACGATAGTTGCCGTTGGCGTCCGTCTTGGTCATCATCAGAATCTGATTATCGGGGTAATTGGCCGCCGCCCAGGAGTCATAGTTCACACCCGATATAAGCACGAACACATAGGCATTGGCAACCGGGCCACCCGTGGATGAATCGGTGACGGTTCCGTAGAGCGAGATTCCGCTCGCGGCAGGCTGGGTGGGAGGAGGCGGAGAGCCCGAGCCAACCGTCACACTGCCCTGGGTCAGCACGCGCTGGTCCGCGCCCACGAAGAACTGCACAGCGTAATTCCCATCGGGGATGGGGTTCTGGCTGTTGAACAGACAGAACGAGTAGGTGCCGCTGTTTCCCGAATCCCAGGCGTCATTGCTCGTGTAAATCTGCTGGCCGTTGGCCGTCCAGACTGAGCCCCAGGCCTGTCCATCCGTCATGTTGCTGAAGGTGAAGACAGCCGTCATGCCAGAAATGCCTGTTGGGAACGAGGTGACCTGATTCCCCTTGGTGCAGTTCACATCCGCCTGGAACCATGTGACCGGGCCAAAGGCCTCGCCTCCGCCGCCCGGGGTATTGCCGCCCACCTGTCCATACGGACTGGTGTAGGCCATGCCTGTCTGCGCGGCGTTGATGAGCGGACGCGCCAGGTTGATGGGGCGCAGGGCGTTGATGAAGCCGCCAATCGGGATGCAGGTGTCGCGTTCGTCGAGGATGCCGTCGCCGTTGGTGTCCTGGATGACGCGGCAGTCGGTGATGTCACCACCCGCGCCGGAGGAGGCCTGTGTAGGCACGCCGATGATCTGACCGGAGTCGTTCGCGGCCAGGCCGCCGGAGTTGCCGCCGGAGATGGTCGCGTCGGTCTTCATCCAGGCGCGGTCTCCCACCTGCGCTTCGGCAGTGAAGCCTGAAACGTTACCGTCGGTGTAAGTGATGGTCTCGCCGCCGATGGACGGGAAGCCATAAATGTTAACGTGGTCGCCCACGTGCACCTGGTCCGAATCGCCGAGGGGGACGAAGGGCAGGCGTAAATCTACAGGGTTAATGGCACTGCCGTCCAGTCCAGAGACGATGCGGATGACCGCCAGGTCGAGGTAACCGTCAATGGCCACCACCTGCGCGCGGTACGAGAAGACCGCTGGTTTATCCTCCGATTGGACCAACCCCACCGCCAGCGCGTCGGGATGGAAATCGGGGTCGCCCACCGCGGCCGGGTCCGCCACGTGCGCGTTCGTCAGGATCAGGCCGTCGGCGGAGATGAGCGTCCCTGAGCCAACATAGCCAGGAACCAGTTGCCCATTTCGATTGAACAGGCCATAGATCTGCACCGTGGAGGCGATCAAATTGTCGCGTCCAGTAGTAGGAGTGTTGTTATTCGGGATGGGTGTCACCGGCTGGGGCGTTTCGCCGCCGCCGATACAGGCCACCGAAGCCAGCACGAGGGCCAGCGCCGCCAGCCAGATGCGATTCAATGTACGCGTATTCATGGCTGTCTCCTAAAATTGAAGGGAATGGAGGAAACGGAGGAAGGCTGCCAGCCCGCCCTGATACTCGGCCTCGGAGGCGCGGTAGGTGGCGATGACCGCCTTCTCACCGTTCAGGAAAATGTAATCGAGGCCGCGCACCACTACAGGCAGGTCCAGATGCGAGATGTTCGGGTCGGCCTCCACGTAAGCGTAGGAAACTTCGTACGCGTCGCGACCGCCCACCGTCACCGCCTGTTGGCTGAGCACGCGGAAGGCCGTCAGTTCCTGCCCGTATCGAATCGTGAGCAGGCTGACCACCTCGTTCAAACCGCTTTCAGCCGTCAACGGTTGTTGTATAACCATGTACTCGGTCTGGAAGCCAGCCGAAGCGCGCTGACGCACCTGCACCAGCACGTCGCCGCCTGGCTCGGATTGAATCCAGCCCACGGGCACGGATGCCTTAATTCCATTTGTATCGAAGGGCAACGTGCGACTTTCCACACTGCCCATGTAGAGCCAGCCCGCCAGCAACGCCACGAGTGTGACGATGATGACAGCAATTTCGGCGTAACGATCACCCAGAGAAAGTTTGGATGTGTTCATGTCCGCCTCCTATTTCGCCGCCAGCGCGGATTTGACGTTACGATGGATCAGCCAACTGACCGCGCCCAGACAGATGAACGCGACCACCGCCGCCAGGATCAACCCGGACCACGGGTTGGCCGCGCCGCCCGAAAGCGACACGCCCCCGCGCGTCACCTCGCCGCGTACCCAATTGAACAGTCCGTTCGCCACCGCCGCGAGGGTGATGCCGAGCGGCATCCACCAGATCGACTCGTGCTCGAACTTGGCGCGCCCGAGGAAGTAACCGGTGATGCCCGCGAAGCCCGCCTGCGCCAGCGCCACCACCGCCATGCGGATGACGCCCAGACCCAGGTCCACGCCGCCGTTTTGAACGACGAACATCACGTTCAGCACGGTGGCGTAACCGAGTCCCGCCGCGGTCGCGTAGACGACGCCATCGGTGGATTCGTCAAACTCGGCGGAGTTGTACATGCTGTAACGCACTGCGGCGTATTTCAGGAATTCCTGTGCGAATCCCACCACGAGGATACCCCCCAGGATGGTGGTCAGCGTGTCGGCATACAACCAGTCGGAGACGCGGAAGACATTCTCCACCAGCGGAATTCCCACTGCCGCGGCCAGCAACGCGCCGAGCAGGAAAACGCCCAACACAAAGCCCTTCGGTTCCGGCTCGAGGCGGTCCTGCTGGTAGAAGACTCCCAGCCAGATGAGAGCCGGGACGATTGCCAGCAGAACTCCAGTCAATAGAAGCGTTGAGGGCGTGAAGGCAGGCTGGACAAATGAATCCACTGCGTAGACCAACCCCACAAAAACAACCAGGGCCAGAATCAGGCCGAGGTTCGAGCGCCAGGCGCCACGACGCTCGCGCGTGGCCGTTTGGTGGTGGCGCTCGCAAAACCACCGTCCGCCGAGTGAATGCACACCCGGCTCGCCGCAAACACAACACGTGTTTTCGGGCATATTCTCCTCCATAAATTGATGAATGACGAACCAACTACCTGCATTGTAGCAAAGAATTTACATTATTGAAAGTGGAGTTTCCTTATCCCCTTTTGTCAACTAGACACATTGTCCTTGTAATACAAGTCTAAAGCTTGTGCAAAGCAGAGATATCCTTGAGGGAAAAGTTGAGAGAACAATCACCGTATTTCACTTCCAATACTCCCCCCGAGGAAGTGACCAAATCGCCATCGAATCCAAAGAACGTCCAGAAGACAGCCTGCACATGATTCGCTTCCAAACGAATCGAAAGCGCGGGTTCTTTCTGTCCATAATAGCGCGAGCGCCAGCCGCGCGTGGAAGTCTCGTCTCCGCGCACGAGGGAGAATTTCGCGTCGCCTTCGAGCAATCCCATGCGGGCATAAATATCGGATTCGCCTTTCAATCGAATCGCGTTTTCATCTGGCGTCACCGAATACGGAAGATCATTCAACAGCCACTGCAACGAAAACCGATGTGGGCGATTGCCCGAAAGGTGATCTACAATCAGCCAGCGGTCATCGCCCAGCGAAACTACAGAGCGAACGTGCTCCACACCGAAACGCGCGTATCCATCATGCTCGCCCTGCCACGTGGATTCGCTCTGTCGCAACACACGTCCGCGCGCCCACTCGCCCCACGTGAAGCGGCTGAACCACAGCATTTGGTCAGCATCGTCCACCGTCACCGTGTTATGCACGGATGTATGCGCCAGCCCGTTTTGCCAAAGTCCCTGTCCGTTGTAGAGAAAAGTCCCCGCATCGATGGCGACGTTTTGGCCGCGCATCCACAAATCCACGTGGAGTTGATCGGCATGCGAGGGGCGCTCTCGATAGTCCGCGCAACGGATGAAGGCCGCGCTCGACTGTCCGCGCAGAATGTGGACTCCACCATCGGGATAACCCGCGCTCGCATGACGCGGCGCCACGTCTTTCTCTGACTTTAGGGCGGACTCGCCAATTAACCAAAACAGGGACTCGTCCCACGCGCCCGCGTCGAAGAGTCTTTTCCCGTGGATGAGAAACCATCCCATTTGCAAGGTAGGACGGTAATCCGTGAAGTCGCACGAATCCAGTGGACAAACCAGCGCGCCATCGTTCGAGCCATAGACAGGCATTTGTATGTTCGTGGGTTCGATGAGTTGGTGGAAGAAATCCAGCGAGCGCGAGATGGATTGATATAGCAAGTCTGAAAAGCGGTCATCGTTCAATTCGCCCAAGCGCATCGCCAGAAAATAGACGTGGAGAATGAAGCGATGATAATTGAGCGAATACATCGAGTACGTGCCATCGGAGAAGATGTGCGTGGCGGCTTCGCGCTCTAAAATTTTGCGCCCCAGCGCGCGATATATCTCGGCATGTTTCAATTCAGGGAAGAGAGTCCCGACGAGCCAGATGCCGAACGATTCGCTCATGGCGTGATTCCCGCGCGTGGAGACGGCATAGGCAATGTTGCGATAGACTCTGTCCGCTTGTGCGGCGATGAGTTGCGTCAACAGGGCGAGACGCGTCGGCGTGGAAGAAGGCGCGTCGCGGAACGCGTACAAGCCGAAGGTCCAGGCGAGAAGGCGAAGGGAGGTTTCCTGTCCACACTTCCAGTTCGGTCCGCGCTGGGGAGGGTTATTCCGCATCCAATCTTTGACGAGAGTCCAAAAGGCTTCGGGGTAACGCTCGTCTTTGTGGAAGGCGTAGGCGCGCATCAAGGCGTAGACCTGATTGAAGCGGCTGGCCTCCCAGATGAATTTGATGTCGTACTCGCCGTAATCGGGAATCTGCGACCAATGCTTGTACGCGTCCACGCGGATGTTTGCGCGAGGGTCGAGATGCCAGTCGGGAGGAAATCCAATTTGATAGGGCGTGTGTTCGAAGTAGCGCAGTTCGCCCGCCAAGATTTTTTCGGCTTCATCCACCGCGAGTTGTGGATTCCAAGATGGATTGTTCGGAAGCAACGGAATCCCGTCGAAAAAGAATTTCGGCGCGTGTTGTTTTCGCCACGCGAGATAACTTTCAGGTTCGGAGGGAATCTCTGGCTTGAGCCAGGTTTTCAGCGGACGCTCGTCCCATTCGTAGACGGGGAATTGTGCGCGCAGAATCCCCAGCCGCATTCGCAGGGCATATCCCGCGCGGAAGAGAAGCCAGCTGAGGCCGAAGCGTTTGTAGAGGAAAAAGATGGAACGGAGTTTATCGAGCACGTTCTCTCCGCGCGGTGTAAACAGACAGAGCAACCCAGAGCAACGGCAATCCAAAAATGATGAGCGGCGCGACGGAATGGAAGCCGCGTCCCCAAGCGATGGACAGTCCCGCGCCGAGCAAGGTCAACGCGGTAAAAAGCGAACTGACGAGAACGGGTTTGATCCCGCTGATGACCAATCGCTGATAGAGATGCGTTCGATGCGCGGCGAAGACGTCTTCGCGTTTCGCGGCGCGGCGCAGGAATGTGATGCCCGCGTCCATGATAAAGGTCCACAGGATGGCGGTGCCGAACATCAACGCGTCGCCGCCGCGATGGGCGGACATCAACGGCAGGACGGCGAAACTGAACCCGAGGAAGGTACTGCCTACGTCGCCCATGAAGATGTGGGCGGGCGGCCAGTTATGACCGAGGAAGCCAAGACTGGTCGCGGCGACGGACAGGGCGATCCAAAACGCGAGGGGATGTCCAAGTCCGCCCCAGGTCGAGGAGAGAAGCGTCCAGCCGAGCGCCGCCGCGAGCGCCACGCCGCCTGCGATGCCGTCAATCCCGTCCATGAAGTTGTAGGCGTTGACGAGTCCCAAAATCCACAAGAAAGTGATCGGGATGCCGACCCAGCCCAAATGCCACACGCCAAAGAGTGGGATGGTGACCGATGTGAAATATCCCATTCCAAACATGGCGATTACGATTGCCAGAAACTGAATCGGAAAACGCACACGCGGCGAAAGCGAGCGGACATCATCGCGCCAGCCGAGGAAGGCGAGCAAAATCCCAGAGACGATGTAAGCGATATTTTGTTTGGCGAAGCCATTGACAATACCAAACACAAGAACGGCCGCAATCACAAGAATTACAATTGCCAACCCACCACCGCGAGGAGTGGGAATCGAGTGGGAACTGCGCTCGTTGGGATGGTCGAGGATATGACGTTGCATTGCGACGCGTCGAATCCACGCTACGCCTGCGTAGGCGAGGATGGTTAAGGTGATGAAGGCGAGAAGGGGGAGAGTCAATGCGAATCCTGTTTCTCTGTCGCACGCCTTTTAAACGCGAATGGCGCAAATGAGCGAATTTCGCGAATAAGAAATGGAATTCGTGCCATTCGCGCAATTCGCGTTATCTGCGTTATCTGCGTTGAGACTCGTTTTATCATCAAATTCTTTTCTTCTGAAATTACTTCTTCGCGACTCGCCGAAATAATTCCAGCGTCTCTTCAAGTTTATCGCGGCGGTCGAAATTCTTCACGAGATAGTCACGTGCTTGTCGTCCCATCTGGCGGACGCGGGCGGGATCGGAGGCGATGTCGCGGATGACCTGTGCGAGCCGCTCGTCGTCCGCAGGCGGGATGTAGACTCCGCCTCCGCTGGCTTCGATGACTTCACGAATCACGCCGTCAATGACGAGGACGGTGGCGCGTCCCGCGGCCATGTGGTCGAAGACTTTGTTCGGGTAGGTCATGCGGAAGCCTGGGATATCCTGCAAAATGGCGAGGCAGAGATCGGACGCGGCGACCACAGCGGGCATTTTCGTCTTTGGAGCCGCGCCCGCGAAGGTCAGGTTGGGGAGGCGCAGGCGGTCCGCTTCAGCGCGGAGATTCGCACCCTCCTTTCCGTCGCCGAAGAGGACGAAGTGGATCTGCGTTTCGTCGCGCAGACGATCCGCGGCACGCAGGAGGGTGTAGATGTCGTTGGCCTGTCCCATCGCGCCCGCGTAGAGGACGATGAACTTATCGTCGAGGCCGAGTTCGCGGCGGACGGATGAACCGTCCACTTCGGGCGTGAACATCGAGAGGTCGGTGCCGTAGGGGATGAAGGTTATCTTGCCCGCAGGGATGCCGCGCCCGACAATGTACGGTTTGTACGCGGGCGAGTTGACGAGGATGTGCGTGGCGCGGTTATAAAGAAATTTCTCAACCGCGTGTGCGAGAAAGATCACGACGGGGTTTTTGATGACCTTCATGTCAATCGCGAATTGCGGCCAGAGATCGCGCACTTCGAAAAGGAAAGGTTTGCGAAGCAGGAAAGCCGCCATCCACGCGGCGAAGGCCTGGAAGATGGGCGGTGAGGTGCCCATCACGAAATCGGCGTCTTTCACTTTGAGGGAAGCCGCGACCGCGCTGAACATGAATCCAACAAATGAAACAATTCGCCAAAAATAATTGCGATGCAACGACGGCAACATGAAAGCGCGCAGGACGCGCACGCCTTCGATGCTTTGCTCGATGATGAATCCGTCCCCATCAACGATGCGCGCCCCCGTTTGGTAGTTCACGTCACTGGCGACGATGACCATCTCGTGGCCGCGCTCGCGCATGTATTTTGCCATCTCGAAATGGCGGGTGAAGCCCGGCTCGTCAAAAGAGACGAAGGCCTGATTAACTAAAAGGATTTTCATTCAGCAAAGCCTGAGACTTTATTACCGCAAAGCACGCTAAGTTCGCGAAGAAAAACAAGGGATTTACTTTGCGCTCTTCGCGGCCTTCGCGGTTGATGAATTCCACCTTATTATAACGGCGGCAGGCCAAAGTCCGCGCGGATGAAGGAGAACATGGCCGCGTCGTGGACTTTTTCGCGGACCGTCATGCGGTCGCGCAGAATGCCCTCGCGACGCGCTCCGCTCTTCTCCGCGACCTTGAGGCTGGCCGCGTTCTCAACAGCAATCACAATCTCGACGCGCAGGAGACCCAATTGCTCGAAGCCAAATCTCGCCGCGAGACGCGCCGCCCGACTCGCCAATCCATTGCCGCGCCGCGAACTCCGAATCCAATAGCCGAGGTTGCAAAAATTGTAGACAGGGTGAATGTGACTCAAACTGGCCGCGCCCAGCATCGTTCCGTTGAGCGCGTCCGTGATGGCAAAGGCATAGTAGCGCCCCGACTCCCAGGTCTCGCCAACGACGCGGATGTATTCGGCCACCTCCGCGCGTCCGTAGTTGGGATTCGCCCACGACATCCACGGGATGAGATCATTCAGCGATTCGTGCGTCGCGGCAAGCAAAGCATCTACATCCCGCGGATGGAATCGCCGCAGGGCAACAACTTTGTCGGTGAGCAATGGCTGGCTGATCATGGCAAAGAAAAGCCTGCGTTTCCGCAGGCTTTGAATTACATGGTGATATATTCCCGCAGGTTGTGTTCCACCGCGTAGGCCGCCGCCTCGGCTCGGTTATTCACACCCAATTTGGAAAGGATGCTCGAAACGTAATTTCGCACCGTCCCTTCGCCGAGAAACAGGTTCTTGGCGATCTCGCGGTTGGTCTTGCCTTCGGAGACGAGCAGGAGAACGTGCTTTTCCTGCTGGCTGAGATGGGCGAACGCGGAGGCCTCCTCCTCCTTGACCGCGCGGCGGACCTCCTGGAACACGCGCTGGGTCACCGCGGGATCGAGGAGCGCCTCCCCGCGTCCGACTGCCTCGAGCGCCTTGACGAGGTCCTCGCTGCCAATCTGCTTGAGGATGTAGCCCGAAGCCCCAGCACGGATCGCCGAAAAGAGCATCTCATCCTCCGCGTAGGAGGTCAACATGATGACTTTCGTGGTCGGATACCGATTGACGATCTCCTCGCAGGCCTCGATGCCTGAGGTGCCCGGCAGGCGGATATCCATCACTACCACATCCGGTTGCAGGGTGGTTACCTGTTCCAAAGCCTCGCGAGCCGAACCTGCTTCACCGATAATATCGAACTGGGGATGTCGCTCCAGCAGGGATTTCAACCCCAGCCGCACGACCTCATGATCGTCCACGAGCAAAATGCGTTGTTTCGCCATTGATTCTCTTCTTCCTCTGGTTAGGGCAGAATTTTAGCCGAGGGCGGATTGTCTGACAAGGGTAGTCCCCTCCATCCCCTCATTTTCCTGCAAAACTGGGAGGGGTAAAGGGGCTTGCACATCCTTCCATTCCGCGGCACAATGGACGGGATGAAAATCCTGGCTGTGACGGATGAAACTGTCGAGCGACTCTACCATCTCGCGGCGGACGGTCATTTCGCGGACGTGGAACTGGTTCTGTCATGCGGAGACCTGCCCTACTCCTATCTCGAGTACCTTGTCACCGTGCTGAATGTCCCGCTTTTTTACGTGCCGGGCAACCACGACCCGGTGTACGACCCAAGACAAGTCAACACTCGCGCCGAAGGCTGTGAAAACATAGATGGGCGCGTTGTCTACGCGCAGGGATTGACGATTGCCGGGCTGGGGGGGAGTCCACGCTACCACCCGCAGGGCGTGAATCAATACTCCCCGTCGGAAATGAAGCGACGCGCCTGGCGGCTGGCACTGTCCCTGCTGTGGAATCGTCCGCGGCTCGGCAACCTCGACCTCCTCATCACCCACTCGCCGCCTCTGGGCATCCACGATGAAGACACCCTCGCCCATCGCGGCCTTCCGGCCATCAACTGGCTGATCGGTTGGGCCAGGCCGCGCTATCACTTGCACGGACACATCCACTTTCAGCGCCGCAACCTGACACCCTCTGTCACGCAGATCGGAGTTACCACCATCATCAATGTTTTCCCATATCAGGTGATCGAGATCCAAAAATGACCAATGAACTCACCTCCCGCGTCCGCGCCGATTACGGCCGCGCCCGCGCCAAGGCCTTCCTCAACCGCGTATGGTCTGTCCTTTCTGGCCAGCCAACCAACCTGCTTTCTTACGACGATGTCAAAGAGAAATTGCACATCGGCGGCCCCATCTACCGTGGCGTGAAGACCGTCCGCGTGGACCAGATCGCGGGCAGTCTCAACCGCTACCACGCCTTCGACCGCGCCTTCCTGCCTACACGGGACGACACCGCCAGCCGATGGCAATGGGTGAACCGTGCCTTCTACGAAGAGGTCAGCCTGCCGCCTGTTGTTCTCTACAAAGTGGGCGAAGTCTACTTCGTGGTGGACGGGCATCACCGCGTCTCTGTGGCGCGCGAGCAGGGACAGGAATACATTGACGCCGAAGTGCGCGAATGCTCCACGCGCGTCAATATCACGCCCGACCTCAAACCCGAAGACCTCGAAATCCTGCACGAAAAGGTGCGCTTTCTCGAACGCACCCACCTTGACGACCTGCGTCCGAAAGCAAGGATCAGGCTCACGGTCCCAGACGGATTCGACCGCATGTTGGAGCACATCGCCGTCCATCGCTACTTCATGGGCATTGACCTCCAGCGCGACATTCCCGAAGATGAGGCTGTCACACATTGGTTTGACACCGTCTACCTGCCCATCGTCAAAGTGATCCGCTCCAGCAAAATTCTCAAGGAATTCCCCGGCAAGACCGAGGGCGACCTCTATCTCTGGGCGCTCGACCATCAGCATTATCTTGCTGAGCAGGAAGGCCAGCCGCTTCAACCGCCAGAGGAAGCCGCACAGGATTTCATCGAAGAGGTGGAACCATGACCCGACACCCGCTGAGCGGAGTCTACGCCGCCGCGTTGACCCCGCTGAAAAAAGACGCCTCCTCCCCGGACCTCGAAGCGGTTGCACCCTATCTGGCCTTTCTCGCCGCTCGAGGCTGTCACGGCGCGCTGATCTTCGGGACAACTGGCGAGGGGCCATCGTTTTCTCCCTCCGAACGTGAGGCGGTTTGGCAAAGCGCCTTACGCGTTCGCGAACAATATCCCAACTTCCGCCTCCTCGCAGGGACGGGGACTCCCAGCCTGACCGAAACCATCGAACTGACGCGCGCCGCTTTCGACCTCGGCTACGATGGAGTCGTCACCCTCCCGCCGTACTACTTCCGCAAAGCCACGGACGATGGGCTTTTTAACTGGTTCCGCGAACTGATTCACAAAGCTGTTCCCGCAGATGGCTACCTGCTCGGCTACAACTTCCCCGGCGTGGCGGGAATCGGATTCTCGCTCGACCTTCTGGCGCGTCTCAAAGACGCGTTCCCCGTCCAATTCGCGGGCATCAAAGATTCCTCGCATGATCCCGACTTCGCCCGCGCACTCGGACAGAAATTCGAAGCCGATCTCGCCGTTTTCACAGGCACCGATTCCGATTTCACGCTCGCACTCCAAAACCATGCGACAGGATGCATCACCGCGCCCGCCAATCTGCTTTCCCCTGATCTGCGTGAAATCTATAATGCTTTCGAGAAACCAGATTTCTTTATAACCCCCGAAGCGGAGCGGAGCGGGGTAGAAAAACCTGGTTTCTCCCACCCTGCACAAATCCGCGTCACCCATCAACGACACATCCTCGAAAAATATCCGCCGTTTCCCCCCACGCTCAAAGCTCTCGTCCACCGCCTGCACGGATTCCCGCGCTGGCCCGTCCGCCCGCCGCTGGAAAATCTCACTCCCAAAACCGAAGAAAAACTGATGAGCGAATTCAAATGACCCATCACTGGCGACTTCTCTCGACTCCCCCCGCTTCTGGCGCGTGGAACATGGCCGTGGACGAATCGATTCTCGAATCGATCGGAAGCGGCGCGTCGCTCCCAACCCTGCGGCTGTACGCGTGGATCCCGGCCTGTCTCTCGTTGGGAGTCGCGCAACCCTTCGCGGATGTGGACTCCTCCCGTCTCCGCGCCCGCGGCTGGGATGTAGTGCGACGAATCACCGGCGGCCGCGCCATCCTCCACACCGACGAACTCACCTACTCCGTCATCGGACCCGCGGATAACCCGATCCTAGTGGGAAGCGTGCTCGAATCCTACAATCGGATTGCCCGCGCGTTGCTCCTCGCCGTACAGGATTTAAATTTGAAGGTCGAAATGAAAGAGGGCAAAGCGGATGAAAGCGGAATCACGAATCCCGTCTGTTTTGAAGTGCCTTCCACGTATGAAATCACGGTGAATGGAAAAAAACTGATCGGCTCAGCGCAGGCGCGCAGAAAAGAAGGCGTGCTCCAGCATGGATCGCTTCCCCTCACTGGCGACCTGACGCGTATCACTGACGCACTCTCCTTCGCGGACGAGTCCGCCCGCGCCGACGCGTCTGCGCGTCTCCTCGCCCGCGCCGCCACCGTGGAATCCGCTTTGGGCATCGCGGAAAATTGGGATACAGCCGCACAAGCCTTCATCCACGCGTTTGAATCCGAGTTGGGAATCCAATTTGAACAAGGGGAACTTTCGCAAAAAGAAAAGACGCGCGCGGAGGAATTGGTTCGCGAGAAATATGGAAATCCGATCTGGACGGAGAGGGTGTAACGGGCGTAAAACCTGACATGTCTCCGCGAAAGTCCGATAATTATGGCCTTTGTCCGCGCAACGACTCTGGTCGTTCATGGTGCGAGTGAGACATGTCAGGTTTTCTGGAATCAAAATCAAAATTCCCGCGTCCTGCCCAAAGGCCGACGCGGGAATTGTTTTACGTTGTACGCATTACGTTTTATTTCTTTTTCTTCCTGGCTGGCTTCGCAATCACCTTCTTCTTCGCGGTCGCCTTTTTCGGAGAAGCCGCCTTCTGCTTTCTGCCTTCTGCCTTCTGCTTTCGCTCCCCCTCTTCCACCTTCCCCACCTTGGCATACCTCTCCACCGTCCACGCCACAGATAGGTCAAGGATGACCTCATCCTTCTTCATCTCAACAATCACGTCACCCTTCGTGGCGGCGCGCTTGCGGACTCCCGCCGCGTCCAGCCGCGTGGATTTGGGCGCGCCCTTCTCAAGCACAATCGTCGCTACGAAGTTCGGCTTGCCGCTCACCGCGCCGACCAGCGTCACTTTCTTTGGCAGATCCCAGACGCGCACGCCCTTGCCGTAGCGTCCCTGTGACGGGAAGTCCTTCTCGCTGACGCGTTTGGCTTTCCCGTCCGACGCGAGAATGAAGATCTC
The DNA here is from genome assembly GCA_003598975.1 of Anaerolineaceae bacterium. GTDB lineage: Bacteria > Chloroflexota > Anaerolineae > Anaerolineales > Villigracilaceae > Denitrolinea. Next base: position 28,121 of record QZIJ01000063.1, read on the forward strand.
ACCCTCCGCGGGCAGGATTTCCGCACCAACGACATCATCCTGTTCATCCAGTTTGATTCCGTTCACACCCGCCGCGACCAATCCCATCGGGCGGACATCGTCTTCGCCGAATCGGATTCCCATCCCGCTCGAGGTGATGAGCAGGATTTCCTTCTTCCTGCCGTCGGTCAGTCCCACCCAGCCGAGTCGGTCACCCTCATTGACCTTCGCCAGCGTAAACGTCTGTGCGGATGGCCCGGGCAATTCGGTGACGAGACTTTTCTTGATCATGCCCCAGCGCGTCATCGTGATGACGCAGGTCTCTTCGGGGAATTCGCTCTTACGCGCGGGCAGCGCGAACATGGCGGCCAGCGCGTCGCTTTCCTCCAGCGGCGAGACTTTGTAGTACGGCGCGCCGTCCGTCAATTTCTCCGCTTCGGGGATGACGTGCAACGCGACCGCCGCGCACTTTCCGTTTTCCGCGGCGAGGTAGAGCGTGTCGGACGTGGATGCTTTCACCAGCCAGCGCGGCGCGTCGTGGCCTGAATGTTTCGGCTGTTTCTCATCGTGCGTGCGCGCGATCAACCCGTCCGCGGTGACGCCCACCCAGATGGTCTGGTCGGGCATCAGGTCGGTGGCCGTCAACATTTTGGCGGCCTTACCTTTTTTAAGATTCACGATCTGCGTGCGGCGGCGGTCGGCGTAGGCGCTTTTCACTTTCAGCAATTCTTCGGCCACCGCGGCGCGCATCAACTTTTGCGATTTCAACAGCCCCTTCAAATCCTTGATGGTCGCGGAGACTTCCTTGTACTCGGTATCGATCTTCTTGCGTTCGAGCGCGGCCAGGCGGCGCAATTGCATATCGAGGATGGCGTTGGCCTGCAACTCCGTCAGTTTGTAACGCTTCATCAGTTTGCCGCGCGCCGTCTCCACGTCCGCGGCGTTGCGGATGAGGTGGATGATCTCGTCGAGATTCTTCAACGCGACGAGGTATCCCTCGAGGATGTGCTGACGCGCTTCGGCTTTTTCCAAATCGAATTGGGCGCGTCGCTTGATGACCGTCAGGCGGTGTTCCAGGTAGACGCGCAGCGCCTGCTTGAGCGTGAGCGTGCGCGGCTCGCCGTCCACCAGCGCCAGCAGGTTGATGCTGAACGTGGTCTGCATCGGCGTGCGTTTGTAGAGCGCGCCCAAAACGGATTCGGGTTCGACGTTCTTCGTCATCTCGAGAACGATTCTCATCCCCTGCCGATCGGACTCGTCGCGCAGGTCGGACAATCCTTCCAGGTGACCGTCGCGCGCCAACTCGGCGATGCGCTCGATCAGGCTGGACTTGTTGACCATGTACGGCAACTCGGTGACGATGATGCGACTCTTGCTGCGCTCCATCTCCTCGACGTGCGCCTTTGCCTGGACCGTGATGCGGCCTCGCCCCGACCCGTAGGCGGACTCGATGCCCTCGTCGCCTTTCTCTTCGATGATGATTCCTCCCGTTGGGAAATCGGGACCCTGCACAAATTCCATCAACTGCTCGACGTCAATGTCATCCAATTTTTCCCAGCGGTCGAGCATGTAGACGCACGCGTCCACGATCTCGCCGAGGTTGTGCGGCGGGATGGAGGTCGCCATGCCGACCGCGATGCCCGTCGCGCCGTTGACGAGCAGATTCGGAATCGCGGCTGGCAAAACGGACGGCTCCGTCAGCGTGTCGTCGAAATTGCCGACAAAGTCCACCGTGTTCTTGTTGATGTCCGACAAAATGTCAACCGCAGGCGCGGCGAGACGCGCTTCGGTGTAACGCATGGCCGCGGGCGGATCGCCGTCCACCGAGCCGAAGTTGCCTTGGCCGTCCACGAGCATCGTCCGCATCGAAAAATCCTGCGCGAGGCGCGCCATCGCTTCGTACACAGACGAGTCACCGTGCGGGTGATATTTCCCCAGCACCTCGCCGACGATACGAGCGGACTTTTTGTAAGGCGTATCGGCGCGGATGCCCATGTCGTACATGGCGTACAAAATGCGCCGCTGGACGGGTTTCATCCCATCCCGCGCGTCGGGCAGGGCGCGCGCCACGATGACGCTCATGGCGTAATCGAGATACGATTGTTGCATCTCACGGTCAATGTCAATTTTGCGGACGAGGCCGAGTTCCATGTGAAATCCTTTTAACCACAAAGGACACGAAGAGACACAAAGGAAAAGATATAAACCTTCGTGCTCCTTTGTGTCCTTGATGGTGAATTTATGTTCTATCGCGGGGCTATCTTACGGGGAAAGAGGAAAGGCGTCAAGTGTGCGGGTGCGTCGCACCTAACTCGACGGGGGTAACGCGACTCGTTTAGGTGCGACGCACTCTCGGCTCAGAACTCCCAGATCAAATACCCCTTCGTCAGCCATTTCTTTTTGACATCAATCTTGAACCCCTTGCGCACCAGCGCCTCGGCCGCGGCGATGAACCATTGACGCAGGCCGAATGTCTTCGCGTGGGCAGTCTCCGCGGCGGAACGTTTCCAGGCTTCGATGAAATCGAAGATCGGTTCGCCTTTCACGACGCGGTGGATGTAGTTTTTGGGGAGGATGGTCTGGAATTCCTCCACATCGAATCCCAACCTGAAGTTGGTGCTGAAGACCAGCGCTTCCATGTTCCATGAGCCATCGTCCATTTTCCGCGCCAGATTCGCAGACCAGATCTGTCCAAACGGCGTGGATGTGCCTTCGATCATCAGTCCACCGGGCAAGACATATTCGGCGAGACGTTCGTAGGCGGGAGCGAAATCTTTTTCATCATATTGACGCAATACGTTGAAGGCGCGGATCAAGCGCACATGCTCGCCTGATTTCATCGGCAGGTTGAATCCGCCGAGACGGAAACGGGTCAGCGCGTCGGCAAAGGGGAGCGCGGCTTCGACGCGTTCCTTGTCAATTTCAACGCCGAGGATGGGGAGAGTTGGGTTCACGCGGCGGAAACGCGCGGCAGATTCGAGGGTGGTGCGCGCGTCGAAGCCGTAGCCGAGGTCAACGAAGAAGGAAGCCGCGAACCGCCCATCAGTCCGCGTGAGAAGCGAAGGCTCGTAGAGCAGGAGGAAATTGTCGACGCGGCGGAGTCGGTTGGATGCGGTCTTGCCGCGGGTGGGCTGTCCCTCTGGTTTTTGGACGCGGGCAGGTGTCATGTCAAAGAGAAGGGACTCCGGGCTGCCGCCCGGAGTCCCGTGGAAATCATGGTTTGAATTCGAGCGTATGATTGACGCATTGGCCGCCCAGGCCGTTTTCGGTGCAAAGCGCGATGGTGGCCTTGATCTGGTGGTTGTTCGGGTTGTAGGCAAAGATCGGCCCGCTGAGGGTATAGGACTTGCCGGAATCCAGGCTGGCGATAATGCCTGACGCCAGACAACCGTCCATATCGGTAAAGCCGTTGTCAGAGGCAGTGAGGGTGGTGCTGGTGGTGATGTCTTTGACGACAATGGAATAGGATTTGAAGGGGAACGGCCCGATGTTCTTGAGTTTGAATTCCAGCCACCAGCCCACGCACGAATCCATGCCGGCGTAGGTCATTTCAAAATCGGGCCTGGGAGTGGGAGTGGGCGGCGGGGTGAAGACCGGCAGGGCGGAGGCATTGCCAACCACGGTGGCGTATTCCCCGGTCACCCAGCAGAAAATGTTGGGATTCTCGGGCAGGCGGATGCTCTCGAAATATGCCGACGACGTGATGCAGCCGGCCGACGCCGGCCCTCTAAACGACGCGCCGCGTTAGTCGCGCGAGCGCACGGAGCCGGATCCCGACGTCA
>QZIJ01000042.1 GCA_003598975.1 Anaerolineaceae bacterium
CACGGTGATGTTACCGGTGTAGCCTTCCTGTTGGAAGAGTTCCGCCATTCGCTCGGAGACGGGGAACACGGTCGAAGAACCAGCGGTAATGATGTCGCCGGTCACGTCCGCGGGCGCGGGGATTTGGGGCAGGACGAGGGCCTGCGGTTCCTCCGACGGCGCGGCGGCAGTCGGTTCGGATGCCTTTGTCTCCGCCGGTTTGGCGGTCGGTTCAGAAACGGCAGTTGTCGCTGGGGCGCACGCGGCCAGGACCAGGGTCAGGGCCAGAAGCGCAAACAGGGTCGAACGAACATACTTGGTCATTTCTCTTTTCTCCTTTTTTGTTTTCAACGTTGGGATGGTATCAGTCCGCTCTTAAAAGCAAGGGAAGAATGGGTTAACGTCTTGTAAACAATCCCCTGCGTTCCTTCCTGTTGATTTCCCGAAACGGAACGCTGCGGGTTTTCGGGTAAACCATAACCTGTTGTTAACAACAAGAAACACGGAAGAAAATATACTTGCGACACTTTTGCACGAGAGGTGAAAATATGGAACTTCAATACAATGAACTGGACCGTATCCGCGTGATCAAAGTGACCGGCAACCTGGACATTCTTGGAGTGGGTGAGATCGAAACAAAATTCGCGGGATACTGCGCGGGCGATGACGCACGCGTCCTTGTTGATCTCTCCGAAGTGGATTACATGGCGTCCATTGGAATCCGTCTCCTGACGATAAACGCCAAGTCATTGGCCTCCCGCCGCGGACGGATGGCCCTGTTGAAGCCAAACGCAAATGTCAAAAACGTGCTGGAGATGACGGGGATTCCCTCCATCATTCCCATGTACGACAGTTTTGAATCCGCCGAAGCAGTCCTGCTCGGCTCTTGATGTTCGAATTTAATGACGTCTCCCGCCCGAAGGGGTATGGGCGGGAGACGGGACAAGGGGTGAAATATGCAAGGGCGAGTTACGAATTCTTTTCGTGCAAATTCCAATTATTCAAATCGCTGAGTATCCGATAGGCGGTCAAGTCCAATTGCAGCGGCGTGACGGAGACGTAGCCGTCGGCCAGCGCGCCCACGTCGGTGCCGCGCTCGGGGACGCCAGTCGGCGCGTCGCCGCCGATCCAGTAGTAGGGTTTGCCGCGCGGGTCCACGCGCTCGTCGAGGCGTCCGTGATAGACGCGCAGTCCCTGGCGGGTCATCAGCAGTCCCTTGATCTCGTCCGCGGGCAGGTATGGCACGTTGACGTTGAGCAGGATCTCGGGCGCGAGTCCGATCTCCAAAACGCGCTCCACCACTTTACGCGCCGCGTTGGCCGCGGGCTGAAAATCCATCTCGCCGAGGTGGTTTTCCAGCACCTCCAGCGAGACGGCCACCGCAGGCACGCCCATGATGACCGATTCCATCGCGGCCGTCACCGTGCCAGAATAGGTCACATCGTGACCGAGATTCGCGCCCACGTTGATTCCCGAAACCACCAAATCAATCTTCTCTTTGAAATAGCCGAGAATGCCCAGCGAGACGCAATCGCTGGGCGCGCCGTCGCTGGCGAAGGCGGCCGAACCGTCCGCGAGGCGATACTCCTTCACGCGCAGGGCGCGGTCAAGCGTCTTCACGTGCCCGCCGCCAGACCAGTTTCGGTCAGGCGCAAGAACACTCACTCTGCCGAGTTTGCGCATTTCCTGCGCAAGAGCGAGCAGGCCGGGCGCGAGCACGCCGTCATCGTTGGTGACAAGAATGTATTTTTCCATGCCCAAAGTTTATCCGCAAATCTGCAACGCGTCTATTGGGTGACCATCGCAAAGCGGGTAAACAGGCTTCCAATGTAATCAAAAAACCAACTCCACAGGATACGGACGACATGCCACTCTTTCTGCCGGCGGATACTCGTCTGCCCGCTTCGCAACGCGGACACGAGGTCGGACGCGGTCGTCCCCGCGAATTCCGTCGCGCCGAGGCCGATCGCGTCCAGCACGTGCGCGTCGCTGTTGCCCACGGAGGCCATCGCCAGGCGACTGGTCAGCAGGCGCGCGGCGGCGATTCCGACCTTATCCATGGCGGTGGCATTGTAGGCTTCGATGCCGATCAAAGTATCCGCCACATGTGGATTCCGCAAGGCTTTGGTGATCGTGGACACGCTCAGGCTTTTCAATCCCAGTCCGCGCGCGGTCGGATGCGGCGCGATACAAATGCCTCCGAGTTCGCGCACCCGCAAGACTGTCTCCACCAGCGGAAGCCCCTTCGGGACAATTTCCGTCACGAACAAGGCCAGCAGGTCGCCTTCGGCAGTATCGATCTCGATGCCAGGGATGACCTCCACGCCAAAATGATGCGCCAGTTTCAACGCTTCCAACGCGCCCGCAATTTCATCGTGGTCGGTGATGGCGATCACATCCAGACCCGCTTTATGCGCGCGGCGCAAGACATCGGGCACGGTGGCCGTGCCGTCGTAACTGTAAATCGTGTGCATGTGCAAATCAGCAAGTCCCATTTTTTCTCCAATCCCCGCAAGGATAGCAGGCATCTGTTAATGCCCCGTCAAAATGAAGTGAAGGTTATGTGATGATCTGGTTAACAAAACTACCCGCCTCGCGGCGGGTAGCGGCCTGTCGGCCAAAGAGGAGGAGAGGAAGATGAGGCTACAGTTTATGATTGCGGGTGAACTCGCGGCGTTTCTGGCGCACGTCCACACCAAAGACAACGAACATCGCAAGCAGGGTCAGGGTAAGAAAAAGTGTCATTTGAACTCCGTTTATTCAACCCCATCATACTTCAACCCGGTGAATAACCACTTAAGAAGTGGTTAACAACTGGTGAACGTTTTTGAAAAGTTCAGAAACCAGGTTTCTAACCCATCGGGATCGAAAAACAAAACACACTCCCCTCTCCCTCGCGGCTCTCTGCCCAAATCTTCCCACCATGCGCCTCCACAATATGTTTCGCGATTGAAAGGCCCAGCCCCGTTCCACTTCCCACGCGAGACTTGTCCACGCGGTAGAAGCGCTCGAAGATGCGCGACAAATCGTCAGATGGGATTCCAACTCCCGTATCGCGCACCGCGAAGATGACCGCGCCCTCCTCCTCTTTCGCGGACAGGGTGACTGTCCCGCCGCGCCGCGTAAACTTGACCGCGTTGTGGATGAGGTTGACCAGCACCTGCTCCACCCGCGCCGCATCTGCATTGACCTCACGCGGGGCCGCCGTTTCGACGGTCAGTTCCACGCCCGCGCGTTCCGCCTGGACATGCATCCGCTCACTGGCTGATTTAAGCAATGCAGATGGGTCCACCATCCGCAAGACAAGTTCCACCTGCCCCGACTCGATCTTCGACAGGTCGAGCAATTCCTGCGCCATCTGGGTCAGCGCGTCCACCTCGGTGTGGATTCGGCCCAGGAAACGCGGCCCCGCCTCGGGGTCCGAAAGAGCGCCGTCTTGTAGTGTCTCAGTTAACGCTTTGAGCGAGGCGAGCGGAGTCCGCAGTTCGTGTGAGAGGTTGCTGACGAAGTCGCGGCGGACCGTCTCCAGTTTGCGGACGCGGGTCAGGTCCTGCACGAGTAAAAGCGTGCCGCCGCGCGTGTCGCGGTCGGGGATGACGATGAGTTGCAGAAAATGTCGGCTGGCTGGCACTTCCACCGATTCGGTCTGTGGTTCGCCCGTTTCGCGGCAGCGACGCCACGCGTCGACGAGGAAGTGATGTCGGATGGCCTCAGCCACCGAACGTCCCGCGAGAGGCGAGCCGAAGAGTTTCTCCGCAGCAGGGTTGGCGAATTGGACGCTCCCGTCCGCGTCCGCGATGAGAACGCCATCGGTCAGTTGGTCGAGGATGGCAGAGAGGCGCGAGCGTTCCGTGTCGGAAGCTGAAAGTTGAAGGTTGAAGGTCGAGCGTTGCGCACTGACCACGCTGGCGAGTTCACTGAGGTCGCGCGAAGAGTTCGAGAGTTTGTCCCCATTTTTGACCTGGTCGGTTAAATTGCGAAGGCCGCGGCGGAGGGCGAAATAGCGCCAGGCGAACAAGACAGCTACGACGATGCCAATCGCGAATCCGACAAAAAATGCGCTATTCATCTATCTTTCAACCTTCAACCTGCTAACCTTCAAACCTGTATCCCCCTCCCCTCACCGTGACGATACGTACGGGATTGGCCGCGTCGGATTCGATCTTCTGCCTCAGCCAGCGCACGTGGACATCCACCGTGCGGCTGTCGCCGATGTAATCCCAACCCCAGACGCGCTCAAGGATGAATTCGCGCGAGAGCATCTGGCTTTTGTGTTCGGCGAAGAACAAGAGCAATTCATATTCCTTCGGCTTCATCGCCAGCACATCGCCGCGCAGGGTCACTTCGCGGCGCGTCAGGTTGATGGACAAGTCACCGAAGGTCAAGGTTTCGTGAGCGGTTGGTTCCGTTGGTTTGCCGAGTTCTTCGCGAAGTTGGCGGGTGCGCCGCAACTGGGACTTGACACGGGCGACCAGTTCGCGCATGGAGAAGGGTTTGGTCAGGTAATCGTCCGCGCCGACCTCGAGGCCGACGACGCGGTCAATTTCGTCATCGCGGGCGGTGAGCATCAGGATGGCAGAGGTCATTTCCTTGCGAAGGATGCGCGCCACCTCGAAGCCGTCCATTTCGGGGAGCATGATGTCGAGCACGATCAGGTCGGGTTTGAGTTTCCGCGCAGACTCAAGCGCGGTGCGGCCATCTCCCACTGCTTCGACGGTGTAGCCCTCCTTTTTCAGGTTGTAAGCGAGGGTGTCTTGCAGGGCAGGTTCGTCTTCGACGATGAGGATTGATTCTGGCATGGCGGGGAATATATCACAGGGAATAAGAGAAGCTGTTAAGGACGTGTTAACAGCAATTGTATTTTCTACCGCAACGGTCCCGTACGCTCGTAGAACAGATTCATGATTGTTTCGCCCAGTTTGCCCGCGTCATGCCGCCAGGGATGATCCTCGTCCAGCAAGTCAGCGCAATAGGCGCGGGAGTCGGTGAGCGTACGTTGGTCGGCGCGCACCCACTCGGTCCCCGCGGGAAGCGGAACAGAATGATTCTCGTTACAAAGCACCACGTCGAACAAGTCCTCGCCGATGTGTTCCTCCAGCGCGCGAACGTGGTCATAGCAGGAATACTGATCGGTCTCGCCTGTCTGCGTGGCAATGTTGCAGATAAAAATTTTTATGGCGCGGCTGGAATGTATCGCCGCCATCAGATCGCGCACGAGCAGGTTGGGCAGGAGGCTGGTGTAGAGACTGCCCGGGCCGACCACGATCAAGTCCGCGTTGAGGAGGGCTTTCAGCGCGGGAGGGAAGGCTGGCGCGTCGTTCGGTTCGAGCCAGACGCGGCGGACGCGGCCGGCGACCACGGGGATGTTGCTCTCTCCTTTCACGCGGACTTCATTGGCCGTGTCGGGTAATTGGATATCCGCCACCAACTTGACGTTATGGAGCGTCGAGGGCAGGACGCGTCCGCTCACCGATAGCACACGTCCCGATTCGGCCACAGCCTCCTCGAAACTGCCCGTAATGTCGGAAAGCGCGGTGATGAACAGGTTGCCAAACGAGTGACCGTCCAGGCCAGGCTCACCGCTGAAACGATACTGGAAGAGTTGTGTGAGCATGGCTTCGTCATTGGATAGCGCGGCGAGGCAGTTGCGGATGTCTCCCGGCGGAAGGATGCCGAGGCTCTCGCGTAACCGTCCCGAGGAGCCGCCATCGTCCGCTACGGTGACAACCGCCGTCAAATTGCGGGTGTGTTCCTTGAGGCCGCGCAATAGGCTGGCGAGTCCGTGTCCGCCACCAATCGCGACCACCCGAGGTCCGCGCGTGCGGCGGTTGAATTCCGCCACCTGACCAAGCACGTTTCGCCCGGGTTGCATGAACGGGCGCAGGAGGGCGCGGTTCAGTCCCCAGATGCCATAGGCTGTGATTCCCACGCCGATCCCGCCAAAAATCAGCACGCGCAATATGCGCGGGAGAAATCGCAGTGAAACATAAGACAGAATGGAGAGAAAGGTCTCGTTGGTGTATTCCGCCCGATAAAAATCGAGCAGGAGGATGGCAAGGCCGACGCCCAAAAATGTGATACCCGCCAGCGTCACCAACATCCATCGTTTGATGCCCAGCCCCGGCAGGAACCAGTTGCGCAGGGTCTGCCAGATTCCTCTGGACGGTTTGTGTTCCTTCATGAAGAGGAATATAGCAGGGTTCGGAAAGAGAGTCAACTTTTGAGGGCGTTTTCCTCTTGACAAAAAGCCCATCTGCTTTATAATATCGAACAGGTGTTCTAATTATGGACAGAAAGCATACTTACGCACTGGCATTGGAAGCGCTGGCGGAACTCGCCCCCGAGATCAACGCGGCGGGCGCGGACGTTCGGCCGGTTCTGCCGTCCCTGGGCGAGGCGCTGGCGGAATTCCCCTCCCTGCCGCGTGAGGCCCTGTTCCTCGGCATCGCCGATGATGCGCTTCCCATCCTGCTGAACCTGCACGATCCTGTCCCCGGCCCATTGCTGGTTGCCGCCGACGATGGCGCAGGCAAAACGGCCTTCCTGCAACTGGTGGCGAGGGCCATCGCGGAACTCCACGAGCCCGGCGATGTCCAGTTTGGCGTGATCACCGCCTACCCCGAAGAATGGAAAGGCTTCGGCGAGTTTCCGCATTGTGCGGGAATCTTCGCGGCTTATCAGAAAAACGCGATGGATTTCCTCTTGTCACTTGGCGAGTGGGCACATGCCAACAAATCCCGTCAATCGGTTGTGTTGCTGGTGGATGATCTCAGCCGCCTGGAAGAGGCCGACTCCGAGGCCAAAGACACCCTGCGCTGGCTCCTCCTGCGCGGAACAGCGCGGCACGTCTGGCCGATCGTTTCGCTGAATCCCTCCCAGAGCGAAAGTATCCTGCCATGGCTCGAACTCTTCCGCACACGCATCTTCGGGCGGATTCAAAATGCGCGTTTAATCGGAAACATCCTCAAGTCCGCGGGAGGCGGGTTGGAGTCCCTCATCAAAGGCTCGCAGTTCACCATGCGCGAAGGGTCAAACTGGTTACGGTTCTGGATTCCCCGCCTCGACGATGGAGAGTCCGCATGAATCGCGGCATGTTGTGGTTCGACAATAACCCGAAGACCAATTTGGCCGCCAAGGTTCGACAGGCGGCAGAATATTACCGCCGAAAGTATGGCGCCGCACCCAATCTTTGTTTTGTGCATCCGTCCATGCTGGCCGACAAAATGGCTGAAGATGGAAAAATCAGCATCCGCGGCTATCGTCCCGTTTTGCCCGGCTATTTGTGGATTGGCCTTGCAGAAAAGAATTGACCGCCGTTCCGCTCCCCCTTTTGCAACAGACATCCCGCAGTTTCCTGCGGGATGTCTGTTTAATTTCCAATCGCCACAGCCACTGCCACCGCGTGGCTCTGGCTGTGACTCAAACTCAGCGACCAGTTCGCGAGTCCCTGCTCGCGCGCCAGCTTCTCAGCCGCGCCGTGCAGGACAAGTTGCGGCGCACCCGATTCGGCGCGCAGGATTTCGATCTCCTTCCACGCCACATCGCCGATGCCACAGCCGAGGGCCTTTGCGACGGCCTCCTTCGCGGCAAAGCGACCTGCCAGCGATTCCACTTTTTGCGCGTTGGCTTCCAACTCGCGCTCGGTGAAAATGCGTTGCAGGAATCGCTCTCCGTGCGTGGCAATCGCGTCACGCAGGCGGACAATTTCAAGCAGGTCAATTCCAGTGGCGAGATTCATCCAGTCTCACGGTCCCGCGATGGCGATCGCCAACCGCTCGGAATCAATGAACTTCGCGGCCGCGGCTTGCACATCCCGCCGCTTGACCGCGCGAATTTTCCCCGCGTATTCACGGTAATAATCCAGCCCCAATTCGTTGCGCTCGATGTTCAGCAACGCACCCGCCACACCGCCATTGGACTCCAGCGAAAGCGGCAATCGCCCGACATAATTATTCTGATTATCAGATAGTTCCTGTTTCGTGACGCCTTTCTGGACGAAACGCTTCAACTCGGTGACGATCAGGTCCGCCGCTTTCTGGACATTGGACGGACTCACGCCCGCCGAAACGCTCCACGTTCCCGGGCCGATCCCCGCGCTCAGACTGCTCGAAGCGTAATACGCCAGCCCCGCCTTCTCGCGGACGACCTCCCCGATGCGGCCCATCATGCCAAATTGGCCGAGGATGGAATTGCCAAGCAAGGCCGCCATGAAATCCGAATCCTTCCGCCGCGGGCCAATTGTCCCGATGACGAGATCGCTCTGACTCTTCCCCGCAATCTTGTGGACGCGGCGCTTCATCTTCCTGAGTGGGCCTTGATCGGGAATATTAAGTCTTTCCGCCTGCGAGGGATTCTTCCAATCACCCAATGCGCGCTGGACAAAGTCCACCGCCCGCTTCGGCTCGATCGCGCCGACGACAACGATTACCATCCCGCGCGGACCAAACGTGCGGCGATGAAATGCCTGCAAATCCTTGCGCGTGATAGATCGAATCGTATGCGGCCAGCCATCTTCGGGACGCGCATAAGGATGTCCCTCGAACAGGATCTCGTTGAAGACCAGGTCCGACATATCGGCGGTATCCTGCGCGCGAATGGCGAGTCCTGTCAGCAACTGGGCGCGCAGACGTTCAATCTGATCAGTTGGGAAAGCGGGAAATTGAATCGTCTCGGAGAGGATATCCAACAGCAGGGGCAGGTCTTCCGCAAGGGAGCGTCCGCTGAAACTGGATGTGTACGTGCCTGAGTCATAGCCGAAACCAGCACCCACCGATTCGAGCGCATCGAAAATTTTCTGCATGTCACGCTTGACCGTGCCGCGCATCAACGCCGAGCAGACAAAATCCGCCAGGCCGAGTTTGTCATCCGACTCAAAGAGCGCGCCAGTGGCAAAGTACCCACTGATAACCACTGACGGACTATTGAAATTGGCGCGGCTGAGGACGGTAATGCCGTTCGGCAAAATCTCGCGATGAATGTCGTCCGCGCCGGGCAGGCTGACCAGATGCAATCTTCTATCGGCCATTGGACGCCCTTCCGTTACCCGTCGGGACGTAGGTCCCGACGATGCGCGTCTGCGGACGGAAATATTCACGCGCCACGCGTTGCACGTCCGCGGGAGTAACGGCGGACAGGTTATCGAGATAGGTCAGGAACCAGTTATAACTCGCGAACATTTCCGAGTAACCCATCCAAAAGGCCTGGTTGGTGATGCTCTCACTCCCGTAGGCAAAGATAGCGCGCGCCTGTTTGATGGCACGCGTGATCTCAGCCTTTGTGACGCGCTCGGACTGGACGCGCGCGATCTCCGTGTCCAACGCGGCCAGCGCCTCCTGTGGTTTGCGCTTCGGGTGGACGGTGATGGTGAAGGTATAAAGGAACGGATCAATCGTGGCGCTCGCACCGCCAGAAATGCCGACCGCGTATTCCTTGTCCACGAGAGAGCGATAGAGACGCGATGTGCGGTTCGAGATGCCGCCGCCGAACATGTTGAGGTTACTCGGCCCCGCCAGCAGACTGTCCAGCACACTGAGCGGGAAAAAGTCCGGGTGAGAGGCGGCGGGGAAACGGTAGACCACTTGAAGGTAGGTCGTTTCGCCGGGCCCCTCCACATTCAGCCTCAGTTCTCCCGTCTGCACCGGTTCGTGACGCGCCAGCCGCGGCGGAGTCGTCCCCGCGGGTATCGGCTCGAACAATTCTCGGATGCGCGCCAGCATGGATTTCGAGTCAAAATCCCCTGCCGCTGCCATGACGGCATTGTTCGGCACATAGTAGGTCTTGTAATGTTGATAAAGTTCGTCGCGCGTGATCGTCTGCAAATCGGCCGTGTCGCCGATGATCTCGTGGTGGTACGGGTGAACACGGAACGCCGCATGTTGAATGGCCTCGCCGAGGCGGAAGAGCGGCTCGTTCTCGCTCCCCTCGCGCTCGGAGATGATGACCGTCCGCTCGGAGGCCACTTCCTTCGGGTCGAAGATGCTGTTCGCCATGCGGTCGGCTTCGAGGCGCAGGCCGAGATCGATCTTATCGGCGGGCATGGTCTCGAAGTAGGTGGTCCAATCCATAAAGGTGAACGCGTTCCAAACACCGCCGTCGCGCGCGACCGCCTGGTCCAAAACCTTGGAGGGGAAATTGGGCGTCCCCTTGAATTGCATATGCTCCACCCAATGGGAAATACCCGTCCGTCCCGTCGTCTCATCCTTCGATCCGACGCGGTACCACATCCACGAAGAGACCAGCGGCGCGGTGTGAATTTCCTTCAGAAAAACGGTCAAGCCATTCGAGAGGGTTGTTTTCTTAAAATCCTTCTTCATCAGTCTCCAATAGGTTTAAGGTGTCTTTGCTTTTTCACACACAGAGATTCCAAGCGAGTCCACTGCATTGGGATCGAGCAGGCAATACAATGGTTCGAGCACATCCATCAGACCCGTGAAGGCAGGGCCAAGGTCGGAGGTGGCAAGTGGAATATCCACAGGTACCAGCAGGTTGACAGGCACGCTTTTGTCCACGGGGACTCTTAGCGAAAGTGTGATTGGCAGGCGCGTCCCCGCGGGCAGGATGATGTTCGCGGGCGCGCCCGAAATCTCCAAACCGCCCGTCACCAGCGTGACGCTCGCATTGTTGATTCTCACTGGTTCGCTCAATTCCACCACGGTTTGCTGGTTGATCTCCAAGTCGAACTGCACAGGGATATTTGTGCTGTACTCGATGGTGGTGACAATATGTGCGTTGTTCATCTTCTCGAAATTCGTGTACAGTCCGCTCACCGTCTCCAACGGCATGGAGGACATGCTCATCAATTCTTTCATCTGGACGTTCAACCGACGGACGTAGAGCAACAGGATGATGATGACGGCGATCATGACGATATCGATAAGCAGACCGATCCAACTGGTCACATCCCAAAACGCATACCTGTATCGCTCACTTCTGGACTTGAGGCCGGCTTCCGCTTTCGGAGGCGGCTTCGCGGCGAAGGGGCGCGGCGCGGGCGGCGCGGACGCGTTTTTCGGCGCGCGCGGCAACTGGTCAAGAACGGAGCGGGAAGGTTCGGGCGGGCGCGATAACTCCTCGTTTGCGTCCCCTTTCAAGATGGTTCGGAAGCGGGCGGTTTGCTCATCCTTCAATGGATCGGCAGAATTGTTCGTGGTCATGGGGCCTCCAAGAGTTGGTTAATCTTAGCACAAGAAGGGGGTATTCGCCCCATTTCACGAAAGGCAATTTGTGATTTTTCGCACTTGATTTTTTTCTGCAAGTCGTTAGAATGATTTAGACAGGCACGCACATGGAAGTTCACTTGTCTGGCGGATAATTTGCCAATATAATCAACCTGTTTTTGTCCGAAATAAATCGTTGGAGGAACTCGTGTCAACACAGAACCAATACTTCGTCGCCGTCGTTGGTGCAGGCCCGGCTGGCCTGTTTGGAGCGCGCGAACTCGCGAACGCGGGTGCGCGCGTCGTCATCTTTAATCGCGACATCAAACCCGGTGGATTGGCCGAATATGGCATTTACCCTGCCAAGCACACCATGAAAGAGGGATTGCGAAAACAATTCCGCAGTGTGCTCGACAACCCGAACATTGATTACTACGGAAACGTGACCGTCGGCGCGCAGGGCGATCTCTCGCTCGACGATTTGAAGGCGCTTGGGTTCCAGTCCGTTCTTGTCACTGCGGGCGCACAGGGTACGAAATGGCTGGGTCTGCCCGGGGAACATTTTACGGGCGTGTATCATGCCAAGGATATTGTGTATTTCTACAATAAACTTCCGCCCTTCGCACAACAGCCGCATCGCTTTGGCAAACGCTGTGCCATTGTTGGTGCGGGGAACGTGATGGCCGACATCGCCCGCTACCTCATCCGCGAGGAAAAAGTGGAAGAGGTGATCGCGGTAGTGCGCCGCGGTCCCGCCGAAGTCAAGTTCGACAAGAAGGAGATGGAACACATCATCGCCAATCTCGACCTGGCGGCGCTGGATGCTGAAATCGCGCGCTGTGCGCCGATCATGCAGGCGGTCGGTCAGGACCCCGAAGCGGCCAAGGCGATGATTTTGGAGGCGCTTCCTCGCACCGAGGCAAAGACATCCGAGACGAAATTTCGCTTTGAGTTCCTCGTATCGCCCACGCAGATGTTCGGCGACGAGGACGGTTATCTCACGAAACTCGAAGTCGAGGACAACTCATTGGCATTGAAAGATGGCGACACCAAAGCGCGCGGCACGGGCAACAAACGCCTGCTCGACGTGGAGACGGTCATCTTCGCCATCGGCGATAAAGTGGATGAGACCTTCGGCCTGCCCGTGGAGTGGAACGAGTTCGTCAAGAGCGCAGAACCGAAATTCCCGATTGACGGCATCTCGTTTGAATCCACCATCGAGGGCGTGTTCGTCGGCGGGTGGTCGCGCAAGGCCAGTGACGGTCTCGTCGGCTACGCACGCAAGGACGGCACGAACGCGTCGAAGGCGGTCTGGCAATATCTCCAAACCCTCTCTCCCACCGCGACAAACGCGGAAGCCGTGGCGGATCGCGTCCACAGCCTTGGCAAGCCTGTTGTCACGAAAGAGGATGTCAAACGGCTGGAGGCCATCGAGGCCGAGGAAGCCCAGAAGCGCGGGCTGGAAGAGTTCAAGTTCGATAACAATGAGGATATGCTCAACGCGATGGGATTGACAATGATGGCGTGATTTGGACGCGAACGAGAGCGGATGAAAGCAAAACTCCGAAGTTTCAAAGACTTCGGAGTTTTTGATTTAATGACAGCGCATATCGTCACTGCCGTAGCGCCAGGAGAAGGGGGAGAGGCAGGATGAGTAGTTAGGCATGAAGAAATATAGTTAGAGAGGATATAATCATTTTACCATTTGGAATTCTTGGAGGTCAGTATGAAACTATTCTCGGAAATTATTATCGAAGTCATGCCTGACAGGTTTCTCTTTACATGGGACACAGATCATATCGAAATGGAAACAATCATTAATTTTGAGCCCAATACATACAAGCTTTTAAGCACAGGAAAACCCATAGGGACGAACAATGGGGTAAGTGTTAATCTCTTCAGCAATAATCCTCCATTCAAAATTGATGTTGATAAGGCAGAATTATTGAATACCTTTATGCAAACTGTCATAGGCAAATTGGCTGCAAAAAAGCGATTTTTGATTTTACGCCCAATAGTAATTTATAAGGGTGACGAAAGCCTGAGTAGTATATTGTGTGGCTATCAAAGAGCGCTGTTGACTGCTGCTGCTATTGCGGGTGGCGCACGCGCGGCAAAATTTGAATAACTATGCCCAAACGCGACCTCTATTTCCGCACACCTATTCTCAATGCAGCAGGGATGCTGGGATTCGCCCCAGATTTCCGCGCCTGGCAGAACTCCGAGTTCTTTAAGAACTCGGAGTTCTCAGACATATTCGGCGCATTCGTCACCAATCCGCTCTCGTGGCGGCCACGCAAACCGACCACGCATCCTGCGGTGGTGGAATACCCAGGCGGATTTCTGCTCCACACGGGACTGCCGAACCCAGGCTTCGGCGCAGCGGTGAAGAAGTACGCGCGCAAGTGGGCGGATTCGTCCCTGCCAATCATTGTCCATGTGATGGCCGACCGTCCCGAAGAGACGGCGCGGATGGTCGAGTCGTTGGAGAACCTGGAAAACGTCATGGCGGCGGAGTTGGGCTTCGCGCCATTGTTGACGGACGATATTATTTTGACGTCGCTGGAAATGGCGATGGGGGAACTGCCGTTGATCGTTTCGCTCCCGATGGAGGACGCGGTCAGGCTTGCTCAGCGCGTGATCGAGGCGGGCGCGGCGGCGGTCAGTCTTTCCGCTCCACGCGGCTCACTGAGCCTCACCCCCACTCCCTCTCCTGAAAGGAGAGGGGAGATAATCACTGGTCGTCTCTACGGGCCGAGTCTGTTTCCCCAAAGTTTGGAAACCGTGCGAAGACTCGCGGGTGCGGGAGTGCCCGTCATCGGCGGGGGAGGCGTCTACTCGCGCGAGCAAGCCGAGGTCATGAAAGAGGCGGGGGCGATGGCCGTCCAGTTGGACGCGGTGCTGTGGCGCGGGGGTTATTCATCCACCGAGTAGCCCGCGTCGTTCAAGAATAGTTGTTGTTCTTCTGGGGTCATACGCGAGTAAGCCACGCGGATGGTGAATCCACCAATCAGTTTTCCATTCTCCACAATCATCCAATCAACAATATCCGTTTTTGAAATGATGACACGCTCATCAAAAGAGAGTTTAAGGGATGGAATGTCATCGCCCATGTTCCCTGTGAATTGACCGACTTCGTACGTTACCTCGTCACACCAGATGTCTTGAGTCGTTTCGCCCGGCAACGCGAAACGCACCTTGAGCGCTACAAATTCCCGCTCCTTTGGAATGGAGATATACAGAATAAATTCATCGAGGGTGGCGCGCGCCTCGGTAAAGGCGGATTCCATTTCCAAGTCTGGAGTGGGCAAGGCCTGAATTGGTTGAGCGGTGGGGAAAATGGTCGCGGTCGGCCTTACCGCGCTCGGGGCACAGGCAGAGAGGAAAAGTAAAAGGAACAGTGCGCGTTTCATTCACGCCCGGGTTCGAGCACGAACACTGCGATACGGCGAGGGGCGGCGCGTTTTTCGTAGGCCGCGTAGCCTTTGTAATATTCCAGCGCGAGATTCCAACAACGCGTCCGTTCTTCGCCGTCGGTCTCGCGGGCGAGATATTTTTGCGAGCGCCCATGCGCATGGACTACACATTCGGGATGCGCGCGTAAATTATGCACCCAGGCGGGATGATGTTTGCCGCCAAAATTCGAGCCGATCAAAATATATTTGTCCCCATCCAAAAATCCGCCCAGCGGATGCGTGCGCGGCTGGCCTGTGCGCGCGCCGATGGTATCCACTTCGATGGTCGGCAGAACCAATTCTGCAATCGTGTGTTTGCCGCGCGTGATGAACAAGGCGATCTCATCGGCAGGTTGCAGGATGTGCGACAAAATCACCGAGACGGGTTTCAACGCAAAGATGTAAAGGAAAAACCGTTGCAGGGCATTGGGGGGACGATTCATTTCTCCAGCCAGATGGTGACAGGCCCATCGTTGTGGATTTCCACCAGCATCTCGGCGCGGAAAACGCCCGTCTTCACAGGCAGGCCGAAAGATTCCAGTTTCTGGGCGAAATAGCGGATGAGCGGTTCGGCTTCTTCGGGAGGTGCGGCATTGATGAATGACGGACGCCGTCCCTTTTGCGCGTCGGCGAAGAGCGTGAATTGCGAGACGACCAGCGCACTGCCTTTTACATCGAGAATGGAGCGATTCATCTTCCCCGCTTCGTCTTCGAACACGCGCAGGTTGGCGATCTTCTCCGCCAGCCAATCCGCCTGCGCCTGACCATCCCCATGTCCCACACCGATGAGGATCACGTAACCATGCCCGATCTCGGAGACAAGTTCCCCCGCGACCGTGACTGATCCGCGTTTGACGCGCTGAATGACTGTCCGCATCTTGGTTTATTTCTTGCGATCCACAACGGCCTTGACGAGTTTGACCGCGATACTGCCGCCTGGCACAACCATGCCGACCGCGTCGGCGGTCAGGTCGAAGAGCAGGTCGCGCGTCCAAATGCTTTTGATCTGATCCCCCAGTTTTTTACCGTCTGTGCGGATGTCGCCGGTCAGGGCGTCGAATTCGATCACGGCACGTTTGTTCTTCGCCGACCATTCATATTCGAAGGCGTAGACCGGGCGGAAGAACAGGTCAATGGCTTCCACGTCCACGCGTTCCTCGAGGATGGTCTGCGCCTGCACCGGCTTGACAACCTCCGCCATCACCTGTCGAACAACCGCGGTCGCGCGCATCTGCGGCGGCACCACCAAAATCCCCTCCGGCATGAACTTGTCTGCTTCGGGGATCTCCAACTTCTCGAAGGTGAGATATTTGCTGAAATCGTTCTTCTGCCCGCTGGTTCCATCGAAAGTGGAACTCACGCGGCGTTCATCCGCGCAATGCTCGACGCCGTTCAGGAGAAAACTTTTCGATTTGGCGTCCACCGCGACTTCCCGTCCCAGCACGGTCACGCGCTGGACCTCCGAACCGCCGACCGCCACCGAATAGCTTTTGTTGCGGTCGTACACCGTCCGCGCGGAGATGGACACGAACCAAAACGCTTCCAGCCGGTTCTCCGAAGAAATGTGCTTGATCTCCTCCGGCTTCGGGCGCGAGATCAACGAGCCGACCATCCCCGCCACCAGGTTCGTCCGTTTTTCGTCCACACGGATTTGGGCAATTTCCAGGGTGGTCCTGGGGACCAAGTGGAAAGCCCGTTCTTTTGCCAGGGAAATTTCCATCGGAGATTCCTTTCCGCGAAATACAAGTAAAAAGTAAAGGGGTAGACAAGGGCAACGTGTCTACTGTGTTACCCTGTGTACGTTTCTACCGGTATACATGTCTACTCTGGCAATTGCACCGCTTCTCGCACTTCCTTCATCGTCGCTTCCGCAAGTTCGCGGGCGCGACGCGCTCCATCGTGGAGGATGTCCCAGACCTGTTCAGGCTTGGCAGCGAACTCGGCGCGTTTGGCGCGGAACGGCTCCAGGTCCTTGTTCAGGTTGGCGGCAAATCGTTTTTTGCAATCCACGCAACCGAGCGCGGCGGTGCGGCAATCGCGGTTGATCATCTCCACTTCCTCGGCGGGGGAGAAAATCTTGTGCATCGAGAAGACGTTGCACACATCGGGGTTGCCCGGGTCGTTGCGGCGCAGGCGCGCGGGGTCAGTGACCATCTGCATCACGCGTTGGCTCGTCTCTTCGGGCGTAGATGCCAGTTCGATTTGATTGGTCAGGCTCTTTCCCATCTTTTCCTTACCGTCAATACCAAGCACTTTCGGTACTTCCGTGTGTTTAGCCTGCGGCTCGATCAGCGCCTTGGTATTGAACCGATAATTAAACGAGCGCACGATCTCGCGCGCAAATTCCAAATGTGGCGCCTGGTCCACGCCGACGGGGACGATATCCGATTTGTAGAGAACGATGTCGGCGGTCATCAAAACAGGATAACCAACCAGCCCATAATTCACATTGTCGGGATTCTGGCGCACTTTTTCCTTGAAGGTCGGCAGGTCGGTCAACTTGCCGAGCGGTGTCACCATCGAAAGGATGGTGTGCAACTCCGTCACCTGAGGCACCTGCGACTGCACAAACATGATCGTCTCCGCGGGGCGGATGCCCGCCGCCAGCCAGTCGAGCGCCATCTCGTAGGTGTTCTGCCGCAAATTCGCAGTGTCTTCCACTGTCGTCAGCGCGTGCAAATCCACGATGCAATAGACACAGTTATAGTCATCCTGCAACGCGACATAATTCTTGATCGCGCCGAGGTAATTTCCAAGATGTTGCCGTCCCGTGGGACGCGCGCCCGAAAAGACTCTTCCTTTTTTCGACATTCTGCCTCACAACAATTTTTATTTTTTGACTGCTTCGCGGACAAGGCGGACCACTTCACCAGGTTCGGCATGACGTCCGGCCTGTTTCTTCGAGAAGACCAGCGCCTCGTTCACGCGGACCTCGAAGCGGCCTCCGTCCGAGGGAAGGATCTCCAGCGACTGGATCGCGCCCTCGAACTCGCGCACCAGGTCACCTGCCAGGCTCACGGCCCGTTCAGTGTAGTGTCAAACCGCGCAGTATTGGATGGAAATTTTCAACACGCTGTCCTCCAGCAAAAGTGTAAGAAAATTATATCATGGCCTCATCTAAGTCTTGCCAGTGCCCCATGCCCGCGCTATAATCCCGTTGCAATGAAAGAAAAGAGGTAAATGAAAGATGCCCGTTTATACCTATCGCTGTGAATCATGCGGTGTGCAGTTTGAACGTCACCAGTTTTTTCACGATGCGCCACTCAAAACCTGTCCCGAATGCAGGAAAAGATCACTCAAAAAAGTCATGACCCCGGTTGGAATCGTGTTCAAAGGCTCAGGCTTTTACGCGACTGACCACAAGTCCCCTTCCGGGCAGGTAAAGCGTGAGAACAAGAAAGACTCTCCCGCAAAAGAAACTAAAACAGCCACGGAAAGCAAGGAAACCAAGTCCGCCACAAAAGAAAGTTCGGAATAGGCGGCAAGAGCGACGCCGCGCGGCGTCGCATTTTTTTATTTGACATCAGCCGAAAGGAAAAATTCTCATGTCAATGGATGATATTCTGAAACTCCTGGTGGAATCCCGCCAACAACAGGGACGCCCGTCTCAGCAGTCGGACCCGATGACGGATCTAATCGGCGGCCTACTCGGAGGTGGAGGAGCCTCGGGCGGCGGTCAAGCCGACGCGATGACCGACATGCTGGGGAGTCTGCTCGGCGGCGGTGGACAGTCACAGTCTCAGACAGGCGGCGGTCAGGCGAACGCGATGTCTGGAATGTTGGGTAATCTGCTTGGCGGCCAGTCTCAAACGGGTGGCCAGCAATCAGGGCTGGGCGGAATCATGAGTCTGCTGGAGATGTTCACAGGTGCGGGCGGGCAAAGCGGAATCAGCCAGTCTGCGATGGGAAGCAACCCGTTGATGGGGTTGATACAACCGCTTGTTGAACCGCTGGCGAAGAAATTGAAGATTTCGCCCGAACTGGCGATGATCGTTGTCTCGTTCGTTTTGCAGAAACTGCTGGCGCACCACCCCACCTCGGGACGCGACTCAACGCAATTCGATCTCGACGATCTGTTCAATCAGGTCGGCTCTACTGGCAAGATCAACCCGAACATGTTGCAGAACAGCGGCATGGTGGAGGAACTCTCGCGCGTCACCGGCATGGATCAGGCCACCGCCGCCAAGAGCCTGAACACGGCCTTCACGATGGTGAGCAACCGCGCCTTGCAGGCCGCAGGCCAGCCAGTCGCGAAGCCCGCTGGAAGAACGTTGAAAGGCGCGGCTTCATCGGGAAAAAAGATCACGCGCTAGATTTAAGAATCAAAAAACTGCGTCCGAGAGGGCGCAGTTTTTTGTTTAAGGCTCCTCGCCGAGGACTTGAACCTCGAACCTAGCGGTTAACAGCCGCCCGCTCTGCCATTGAGCTAGCGAGGAATGCGTGCGGGATTATATAGGCAAGGTCGGAGAGTGTCAAGCAAGATTTTCAAAAAGACATCTGAAGTCTTGCAGACTTCGGAGGTCTGGATGCTTAATACTTGATCGCACTCAACAGATGCAACTTGTCAATGCGATGGTGCGCTGTCATCTGGCGGACAGTTCCCGTCAGGCCACGCACCACGAGACTGTCAGTGGTGGCGCCATCGCCGTAGTAGCGGACACCCTGCATAAGTTCGCCGTCTGTGATGCCCGTGGCGGCAAAGAAAACATCCTCCGATGAAACGAGATCATCCATCGTCAGGATTTTCTCAAAATCAAAACCCGCCTCACGTCCGTTTCGCAGTTCATGCTCGTCACGGGCATAGAGTTTACCCTGGATTTCTCCGCCCATGGCGCGCAGCGCGCAGGCAGTGATCACACCCTCGGGCGTGCCGCCCACGCCGAAGAGCACGTCCACGCCGGTGTCGGGCATGGCAGTCATCAGGGCCGCGGCCACGTCTCCATCGGGAATCTGGCGGATGCGCGCACCCGCCTTGCGAATTTCGGCGATCATTTCCTTGTGACGGTCGCGGTCCAGGATGATCGTAGTCAGGTCTTCCACCGCCTTGCCCTTGGCTTTTGCAATGGCTTTCAGGTTTTCGGTGATGGACTTCTCGATATTGATACGTCCCTTCGCTTCGGGGCCAACCGCGATCTTGTTCATGTAAACGAACGGCCCGGGATTGAACATGGCGCCGCGCGGCGCCAGCGCTACCACCGCGATGGAATTGGCACGGCCAAACGCGAGGGGACGCGTCCCGTCAATGGGATCCACGGCCACGTCCAGTTCAGGAGGCGAACCGTTTCCTACATGCTCGCCGTTGTACAACATCGGGGCATTATCCTTCTCCCCTTCTCCGATGACAATGACCCCATCCATTTCGACAGATTTGAGGACCAGGCGCATCGCCTCGACCGCGGCATGGTCGGCGGCTTCCTTTTCGCCGCGACCCATGAAGCGCCCCGCGGCCAGTGCGGCCGCCTCGGTGACGCGTACCAGTTCCAAAGCAAGGTTGCGGGTGGGAATGTTATCCAACATGAATTACTCCAGGAGTTTACAGAAAAAACCATTGAATCCAATACACGCCAATGACCGCGGCCCACAGCCACGAGTCGATGCGGTCGAATGCGCCGCCGTGGCCGGGGAAGAGCGTCCCCGAATCCTTGATGCCGCCCTGCCGTTTGAAGAGACTCTCGCCGAGGTCGCCGAGCGTGGTGAGAACACTGAGCACAAGACCGAGGGACATGCCCTGCCAGATGCTGATGGTGAGATGGCCGACAGGAAACGTGTTCACGTGATATGCCCAGGCAAAAAATCCACCGTATACCGTACCAGTGACCACGCCCACCCAATACCCCTCCCATGATTTTTTGGGGCTGAGGCGCGGGGCGAGTTTGTGTTTGCCGTATTTGGCGCCGATCATATACGCGGACGAGTCGGCCATCCACACGGTGGGCAGGATGAACATCAGCCACCAGCCACCATTCGGCAGTTCGCGCAAATCCACAAGGTAGGCGCCGATCCAACCGAGGTAGATGAACCCGCCGATCGTTATGACAAAATCGAGCGCGGCCTGGTCGCGGCCGCGCTCGAAGGAAAGCAGGTGAACCGCCATGGCGATCAACACCAGGCAGGTGAGAATCGTCGCCGCCCATTGCGGCGAAAAATCCGCCGACGGGAAAAGGAAACCCATCACTGTTCGCGAACGCGCCGCCAGCAGGAGAAACGTCCCGCCGACGGTGATCCATGCAGCAGGTTGCATATGAACCGCACGGAACATCCGCACATATTCCCAGGCGGCCAGTACAATGAAGAACCCAATGAGCAGGAAAAACCAGATGCCCCCCAGCAACACCGCGGGCATGGCAATCAGCAAAAGCAACAATGCAGTGACGGTACGTTTAGCCATTGCGCGCCTTGTTGGCAACCGCTTCCGAAACGCCTCCATAGCGGCGGTCGCGCTGGGCAAAAATCTCCAGGGCGCGGCGGTACTCATCCTTGTCGAAATCAGGCCAGAAGGTGGGAGTGACGTACCATTCCGAGTAGGCCGCCTGCCAGATCAGGAAATTGCTGATGCGCAATTCACCTGAAGTGCGGATGACCAGGTCGGGGTCGGGCACGCCCACCGTGAACAGGTAGCGGCTGACCAATTCGGAGGTCACATCGTCGGGTGCGATGCCATCCTTAAGGATTTTCTGGATGGCGCAGATGATCTCGTCGCGGCCGCCATAATTCCAGGCAATGTTGAGGATCAGCCTGTCGTTGTTTTTCGTCAGTTCGATCGCATGCAGGACTTTGGCCTGAATCTTCGGATCCAGGCGCTCCAGCCGCCCGATGTGACGCAATTGCACGCCCTCGTCATGCAGTTCATTTAACTCGCGGTCAATTACATCCTGAAGGATGCCCATCAGCCCCTGCACCTCCTCCGGTGGACGTCCCCAGTTCTCGGTGGAGAAAGCATAGATGGTCAGGTATTTGATGCCGAACTCAACCGTGGAACGGATGACTCGGCGCAGGTTTTCCGTCCCGGCTTTGTGACCCGCCACGCGCGGCAGGCCGCGTGAGATCGCCCAACGCCCGTTCCCATCCATAATGATGGCAACGTGTTGCGGAATCTTTTCGGGTGGTACGTTCAAGGGAGTGTCGTTCATGCTGGTGATGGAGGATGCAGGCCATCCTCTACACTTCCATGATCTCTTTTTCTTTGGCCTGGCCGTGTTTATTGACATCTTCAATAAAACGGTCGGTCTGTTTTTGTAGCTGGTCCTCACCGCGTTTGAGATCATCCTCGGTGATAAGTTTTTCCTTTTCGAAGTCGCGCATGTCGTTGTGAACATCGCGGCGAATGTTTCGAATCGCCACACGCGCCTCTTCCAACCGCGCATGGGTATGCTTCGCCAGGTCGCGGCGGCGGTCTTCAGTAAGCGGAGGCAGGTTGAGGTGGATGTTTTTTCCGTCGTTGTTGGGATTCAGCCCGAGGTCCGAGGCCAGAATCGCCTTTTCAATCGTCTTCAGCGTGGACGGGTCGAAGGGTTTGATCAATAGCGAACGCGGCTCAGGGACCGAAATGGTTGCCAGTTGAATCAGGGGAGTCGGAGTATCGAAATAATCGATCATCAACCGCTCCACCAGCGCGGGGCTGGCGCGTCCAGTGCGGACGGTTGCCAGATCCTGCTCCAGCGCGTGAACTGCCCCCTGCATACGGGTCTCGGCATCCTTCAACATGTCTTTGATGGTATCGTCGCTCACCGTTGCCTCCAAAAAAAATCTCGGCACAAGGATACCCTAAAATCTCAAAAAATGCCACTGATTATGGAATTGGGAAAGTTTTTTGATGGGAAATGAGAGACTCTCAAGCCGCGGCAATCCCGCTACCCGCTCACCAGTGTCCCAATGGTTTCGCCTTTCAGGGCACGCGGGAGCGCGGTGGCATCCCATAAATTGAGGACGAGAATGGGCAGGTGGTTTTCCATGCACAACGAGATGGCTGTGCTGTCCATCACTTCGAGGCGGCGGTTGAGCACATCAATGTAATTCAACTGTTCGAACCGTTTTGCATCGGGATTCTTTTTTGGATCCGAGTCGTAGACGCCGTCCACCTTGGTGGCCTTGATGACCACATCCGCTTCGATCTCGGTAGCCCGCAGAGCCGCGGCCGTATCGGTGGAAAAATAGGGATTGCCCGTACCCGCGCCGAAGATGACGACACGTCCCTTTTCGAGATGACGGATGGCGCGTCGGCGGATGTACGGCTCGGCGATGGCGCGCATCTCGATGGCCGACATAACGCGGGTGTAGACATGGGCGCGTTCGAGCGCGTCCATCAACGAAAGCGCGTTCATCATCGTTCCAAGCATGCCCATGTAATCGGCAGTGGCGCGGTCCATGCCGCGATCCAATCCCTGCTTGCCGCGCCACAGGTTCCCTGCGCCAATGACCACCGCCACTTCCACACCCGTGGCGTGGACTTCCTTTACGCGGCTGGCTATCGATTCCACTTCCAATGGCTCGATCCCAAAACCAGACGGGCCTGCCAGCGCCTCGCCGCTGAGTTTCAACAGAACGCGTTTGTATTTAAGGTTAGACATGTGATGCTCCTTTTATAGAAAAAAGGCCAACCTTCAGGTTGGCCTTCCAAACAACTATTCACCCAACTTCTCACCCAACTCCCAGCGCTGGAAGCGGCGGATGATAACATTCTCGCCGATAGCCGCGATGTTTTGCATGACCAGCGCTTCCACCTTGACGTTCTCATCGCGGATGTACGCCTGGCGGAGCAGGACAACCTCGTCTTTAAACTTCTCCAGACGCCCCGCCACGATCTTTTCGGCTACTGCGTCGGGCTTGCCTTCCTCTTTGGTACGCGCGCGGGCAATCTCCGCCTCGTGATCCAACACAGCCTGCGGAATTTCGCTCTCACGAACGTAACGCGGAGCACCAGCGGCAATCTGCAGGGCGATTTCATGCGCCAGATTGCGGAACTGCTCGGAGCGTGCCACAAAATCCGTCTCGCAGTTCACTTCCACCATCACACCCACACGGCCGTTACCGTGCGAATACAATTCCACCACACCGTTCGAAGCCTCGCGGTCGGCGCGCTTGGCCGCTGTGGCCATGCCTTTTTCACGCAGAAAATCCACCGCCTTCTGGTAATCGCCGTTCGCTTCCTGAAGCGCCTTGCGGCAATCCAGCATTCCTGCGCCAGTGGCCGCGCGCAATTCCTTGATCATCTCAGTCGTAATTTCCATTGCAAACTTTCCTCGATATGACTTAACGTTACTCAGCCGGCGCGGACACTTCAGCCGCGCCCGCCTCATCCTTGACCTCGGGCGGGGTCGCCACAACTTCGGGCGTTTCCTTCGCTTCAGGCTGGGCCGCCGCGACTTCCGACTTTTCCTCAGGCTTGCGCGCCACGCTCAACTTCGCCAGCGTGGATTCGCCCAGCAAGTCACCCTCGCCGACCTCATCCACGTCTGCGGCTTCCACCACGCGTTTCGACTTGCGCGCCTTCGATGGTTTCGCGTCCGCTGTCTTTTCAGCCGCGACCGCTGGAGTCTCCTCAACGGGTTCCTCTTCCTTGCGCATGGCCTTGCCTTCGAGCACCGCATCGGCCATGCGGGCCACCAGCAATTTAATGGCGCGGATGGCATCGTCATTGGACGGGATGACATAGTCAATATTCTGCGGATTGCAGTTGGTATCCACCAGTGCAACAATGGGGACCTTGAGCAGGTTGGCCTCGCGCACCGCTGCGACTTCGCGGCCAATGTCCACGAGGAAGAGCAGGTCGGGCAGGCGCTTCATGTTGCGGACACCTTCCAGGCGGGTCAGCAAGCGGTTGATCTCGCGCTCGATCAGCAGGCCTTCCTTCTTGGTCAGGCGGTTAATTTCGCCCGTCTCGCGCATTTTTTCAAGGCGGTCCAGTTCGAGGATGCGCTGATGTATGGTTGACCAGTTGGTGAGCATACCGCCCAGCCAGCGCTCGGTGACATAGGGCATGCCCGCGCGGATGGCTTCCTCTTTCACGGTCTCCTGCGCCTGGCGCTTCGTGCCGACGAACAGCACCGTGCCGCCATTTGCGACGGTGTCGCGCACGACGGTGAAGGCGTGATTCAACAATTTGACCGTCTGTTGCAGGTCAATGATATGAATGCCGTTACGCTCCGTGAAGATGTACGGCTTCATGCGGGGGTCCCACTTGTTGGTGCGATGTCCGAAATGGACGCCGCTCTCAAGCAGGGCTTTCATGGATACTGCGGCCATGGGGAAAGAACCTCCTAGCGTTTGGCCTCCGCCCCGTTCAACCTCTCCGGCGACCGCGTCCGTTCGGTCCGCGGCACGCGCCGGTGAGTCCGGGGGCGTGTGGATTTGGAGCGTCATGCCCGCTCCTGGCAGGATATGCTTCGTCGATTTTCTGGCGAAAGCGGCGGGATTATAACACAGAAAAATTCAAAGCCGGGAATCACGCCTCGGTCGGCGCGGCCGGCTCGGGGTCCTGCAAGATGCGTTCGGGTGGCACGTCGAAGAAGCGGTCTTTGAGATCCATAATCGGTTTTTCCATCCATTGGAAACTCAGCGCCGCCACCACCCAGACCAGGGCGAAGGTGAAGAGCGCCAGCGGGAGTGGGAACCGGTTGGCGATGTTCAGGTTGAAGAGTTTTGCAATCAGCCAGATGATGGCCAGGTGATACACGTACATGCCGTAGGAGATTTTTCCCATGTAGCGCAAGGGAGGCCATTCCAGAATGCGGACCGCCCAGCCGTGACGCACTACGCCGTACAAAAGAACCGCACACAAGCCGTTGACGATGGTATAGCCCCAGATGAATTTATTGCCATACGGCATGGTAATGGGCCAGCCAAAACTGGCGAGGGTGACATCCTTCCATTGGCCGGTGGCGAGGTAATCGGTGGCAAGACCGAGCAACGGGTAAATGATGATGGATGCAATGAAAATGCCCTTCGCTTTGGGGACGCGGATGAGGGTTAAGAGGGCACCGAAAGCAAAGGCGTCCAGATGCGTGAACGGGAGGGAGTACACCACGAGGGCGACGTTATTCCGCAGGAAGGAAAAGGAGTCCATGCCATGTAAAACGAGGATCAGCAGGCGAAGGAACGGCGCCGCCCCGATCACGATCCAAAAGGCTTTTTGCATGTGCTTGCGCGGGACAAGGAAAATGAACAACGGCCAGATGAGGTAGAACTGTTCCTCCACGGCCAGTGTCCAGAAGTGGGTCAGAAAATACGAGGGAATGTAATTGTCGAGGGCGAAGTAAAAATCGTAAACGTAGGTCAGGGCGTACTTCATCTCATTCTGGTAAACAAACATTGGCTCGGTTTCAAATCCGCTGGAGATGGCCCAGGTGGTAAGCACCCACATGATGGCGAGATAAAAATAGTAAAGCGGGAAGATGCGCAGGATCCTGCGCCCGTAGAATTTTATGAAGTAGGGCCTGGCAGGCAGGTTTTCCTTCATATCCATCAAGATACCAGTGATGAGGAATCCCGAAAGCACAAAAAACAACTGGACACCCGGCCAGCCCCACTGGTTCCAGTGTGTATGAAAGAAGAAGACCATGAGAAAGGCGATGCCTCGCAGGCCGTCCAATCCTTTGATTCGCATAAGTCAAGTTTTGCGCGGTGAAAATATGGCCGCGCGCCTCCGTTGGAATGGCTGGATTTTAAACCAAAAACCACGTCCCTGCGAAAGGAACGTGGTTTGACTTTACATGGCCGCCGTCTGGCCATACAACTGCTGACGGATCTGCATCAACTGGCGTTGCATACGGTCGTCGCTTTTGATGTCGCTTTCGATCTTCTTGATGCCGTGCATGACGGTGGTGTGGTCGCGTCCGCCGATCACTTCGCCGATTTGCGGAAGGGAGGCCTTCACATCTTCACGCAGGATGTACATGGCAAGTTGCCGCGGCATGGAGACGCTCTTCGAGCGGTCAGCGCTGAGCAATTTTTCGGCGGACATGTTGAAGAAACGCGCCACCACGTCAATTACAGTTTGCGGTTCAAGTTCGCCGCGCTGGGGAAGCAGATCGGCGAGGGCCACGTTGACGAGGCTGGCATTGAGGGTGGAGCCGCTTAAATCGGCGAAGGCAATAATGCGATTGAGCGCACCTTCGAGTTCGCGGATGTTCGAGTGGACGCGGCGAGCGATCTCCTGCAAAACATCGTCGGGAACGTAGCGTCCCGTGCGTTCGGCCTTCGAGCGCAGAATGGCGAGACGAGTTTCGAGATCGGGCGCCTGGATGTCGGCGGCGAGTCCCCACTCGAAACGCGAGCGCAGGCGCTCCTCGAGCGTGACCAATGACTTGGGCGGACGGTCAGACGAGACGATGATCTGCTTGTCCTGTCCATGTAGAGTGTTGAACGTGTGGAAAAATTCCTCCTGCGTGGACTCTTTACCCGCGATGAATTGAATATCATCCACCAGCAATACATCCGCGGAGCGATATTTGTCGCGGAAGGCCTGCGTGGTGTGCGTGCGGATGGCCGAGATCATATCGTTGGTGAATTCTTCAGACGAGACATACAAGACGTTCAGCCCGCGCGCGTGGCAGGAATTACCGATGGCATGAAGCAAATGGGTTTTTCCCAGCCCCACTCCCCCATACAGGAAAAGCGGGTTGTAGGCACGGGCGGGTTTTTCGGCAACGGCCATGCAAGCCGCGTGTGCGAGACGATTGCCCGCGCCGACGACGAAGGTATCGAACACATAACGCGGATTGAGCGTGACGCTGCGCGGGCGCGGCTCTGCATTCAACGCGTCCGCCTGGACCTCGAGCGGGTCGGCCTCAACCGTTTCCCCGTCCGCGCCCGAAGCGACGACGAAGTTCACCGCCACATTGGATTCGGTCACGCCTGTCAAAATCCTGCCAATGGTGGAGGCGAGGCGCGAGTCGAGCCAGTCACGCGCGTAGGCGTTGCGGACCGCGACGGTCATCACGCCTGCATCGAACGAGACAGGCTTTGTGTCGCGCACCCAGGTTTCAAAGGATGCTTTCGGCATTTCCATTTGTAACTGGCCGAGTACCGATTGCCAGGCATGCTCTGCATTCATAAGGCGCTCCCTCAGCGAGGATAGGGTATATTGAACTAACCCGCAATAGTTCGCGGCTTAGCGAGGTAAAGATATGCGATTTTACACAAACACTTGGAAACCGGATGCTACGATCCACATCCTCATCGTCTTTCAGCGTGATTGCATTCTAGCAGAGAATCACTGTAATGAACAACACGCCAA
The DNA here is from genome assembly GCA_003598975.1 of Anaerolineaceae bacterium. Lineage (GTDB taxonomy): Bacteria > Chloroflexota > Anaerolineae > Anaerolineales > Villigracilaceae > Denitrolinea. Next base: position 27,825 of record QZIJ01000042.1, read on the forward strand.
GCCTACGGGATGTTAAAAGATTGTACTTTTTTAAGGTGATGCAATGTTAAATATCGCGCTGTCATTGAGACAATGATGGTTTGCAACCTCGAACACCTGTTTCAGCCAAAGACATCCATGCTCCCTTCGCCCTCCCCCATATATGGGGCTCGCGCGGGTAAAATGCCTCTGGGTGGCATATCTGCCTTAAAGAACCGTGAGTGATTGTTCTGTGGTTGAAACGCAAATCTCGCGCCAATTTTGGGGATTCGCAGACGCATTTTTGGACGCGCGTCGCATTTATCCCGTCGCGCGCCGCGGAACCCACGCGAGGATGGTCGTTCCCTCGCCCGGCGCGGAGGAAATATCCACTTCTCCGCCCACCGCGCGGACGCGCGTCTGCATGTTGGCAAGTCCGTGACCGATGGATTTGCTCATCTTTTCGGGATCGAATCCTTTTCCGTTGTCGCGGATCTCCATCACGACGCGTTCATCGGTCGTCCACACATTGACGGAGACGCGTTTGGCCGCGGCGTGCTTGGCAACATTCGCCAGAGACTCCTGGCAGATGTGAAAAAGCGCCATGCTGTGCGTTTGCGGAAGAGAATCGAGTTTGGCTTTCGTACCGCTGACCGTTGCGGAGGCCAGCGTATTGGCGCGATATTCCGCGGCGAGACGTTTGAGGCCGTTGAGCAGGTTCTCGCCTTCCATTTGGCGCGGGCGCAAGTCCAAAATGTAGGCGCGTAAATCACGAATTACAGCATTCAGGCTGTCGGTGACGTGCTTGAGGCGGTCTTTGGCCTTCGAGGGGTCTTCATCCATGTAATGACCGATGTTCTCAATGGCGAGTCCCACACCGTAAATGGACTGGATGATGCCATCGTGCAGGTCCATGCCGATGCGTTCGCGCTCCTCCAGCACAGCCAGGCGGCGCGCGTTTGAATGCAGGCGCGCATTTTCGATGGCCAGTCCCGCCCAGTTTCCCACTGCTGAGAGCAACTGGATGTCGCGCGCGTCAAATGGAGCCTGTCCGCGCGTGGCCACGTTCAGCACACCGACCAAATGCCCCGAGGCTTTCAGCGGCAGACAGGCGATCTGTTGGAATCCCGCCTGGACGACCGCATCGCGCAGGAAACGGGTGTCCTTCGCCAGGTCCATGCTGACGAACGGTTCGCCGGTCTGCGCCACCAGCCCGGGAAAACCCTCACCCACACGGAAACGGCTTCGGTTCCAAAAGGCTTCGGCGGCCTGTCCGCGATGGAGAACCATCCGCAGGGTCTGCTTGTCGTCTTCCAGCAAAAAAATCTCGCCCGCTTCCACTTTCATGTAATTCATCACGAGGGCGAGAGTCTTGTTCAGGATTTCATCCAGTTCGAGCGAGGAGGTGAGCGTGGAGGCAATGTCGTTCAGCAGGGAGGCGTCCTCACTGCGGCGCGTCATGGCGGCATCACGTTCGCGCAAATGCTCATAGAGCCGCGCATTCTGGATGGCCGCCGAGGCGTACGCGGCCAGCATCTGGATGATCTTCTCATCGTCAGCAGTGAATTCCGCCTGGCCGATTTTCTCCGTCAGATAAATTTGACCCAGTTGCAGGTCCGCGGCTCGAATCGGGACGCCCAGAAACGAGTGCATCCGTGGATGATGCGGCGGATATCCCACCGAGCGCGAATCGCGCGTCAGGTCCGCGATACGAATCGGCTCTTCACTGTCCATCAGTGCGCCGATCAACCCCTCCCCTCGCGGCGGATGCGGAATCCGTTTCACATCTTCCCCGGTCATGCCAACCGAGATAAACCGTTTGAGTTTTCCTTCGTCATCCAAAACCCCCACCGCCGCGTAACGCGCGCTAGCCTGCTCACATGCAACAGTTGCAATCCGCTCCAGCAACGTCTCCAGCGAAACATCCTTCACCAATTCCAGGCTGGCCTGGTGCAGTGCAATGAGACGTTCCTGAAGTTCTTCTCGGGTCAAAAGCATTGAATGTCACCTCAATTACACCGATTATATCCAGATTTACCAAGTTTGATAGAATTTGGCAGACGGCCAACTTACAATTGCGACAGCAAGGATAAACCGATGAAAACTTCCCGAATTGCTGGATTCTACAATCTGACTCTCGACGAACGCCGCGCCAAACTTTCGGACGCGGCGAATCTGACTCCCGAACTGCTGGCCGCGTGGACCTCAGGCGGACTCTCCCCCGAATCCGCCGACCACATGATAGAAAACGTGATCGGCGTTCACGCCCTGCCCCTCGGCATCGGACTCAATTTCCAGGTCAACGGCCGTGACGTGTTGGTGCCTATGGCAATCGAGGAACCTTCAGTAGTGGCGGGTGCCTCGTTTATGGCGAAACTCGCGCGCGCGGGCGGCGGATTCCATGCCACCACCTCCGAGCCACTGATGATCGGACAGATGCAGGTCATCAACGTTCCGAATGTCGAGGAAGCACGGCTGAAGATCTACGAGAAGAAAGCCGAACTGCTCGCCGAAGCGGACACGATTGACCCCGTCCTCAAAAAGTTCGGCGGTGGAGCGAGAGACCTCGAAGTCCGCATTATCGAATCATCGCCTATCGGCGCGTTCCTCGTTGTTCATCTCATCTATGACGTGCGCGACGCGATGGGCGCGAACGCGGTCAATACCGCCTGCGAAAAACTTGCCCCGCAGATCGAAGCCATCACGCGCGGCAAAGTCCACCTCAAGATTTTGTCTAATTTAGCCGACCGACGTCTCGCCCGTGCGCGCTGCACCATCCCCGTCAGCCAGTTGACCGTGGGATTCGAATCCTTCAAAGGCGAGACCGTCCGCGACGGCATCATCGCCGCCTGGGCGTTCGCGGACTCTGACCCGTACCGCGCCGCCACGCACAACAAAGGCATCATGAACGGCGTGGACGCGGTCGTCATCGCCACAGGCAACGACTGGCGCGCCATCGAAGCGGGCGCGCACGCCTACGCCGTGAAGAACGGCAAGTACACATCCCTCTCCTCCTGGGGCAAGGACGCGGACGGTAACCTGATCGGCACGCTCGAAATGCCAATGGCGGTGGGAATCGTCGGCGGCGCGACCAAAGTCCACCCTGCGGCACAGGCCGCGGTGAAACTAATGGGCGTGAAGACCGCCAGCGAACTGGCCGAGATCATCGTGTCGGTGGGACTGGCACAAAACCTGGCCGCCCTGCGCGCGCTTGCAACGGAAGGCATTCAAAGAGGCCACATGTCCCTCCACGCGCGGCAGGTCGCGATTGCGGCGGGCGCGAGCGGTGACCTGATCGAGAAGGTCGCCACGCAGATGGTGGCCGAGAAGGTGGTGCGGAGTGATCGGGCGGAAGAAATCCTGAAAGGAATGACCGCGTAACCCCGTTCCCCGTAGAGGCGGGGTCTCCCCGCCCCATACACAATCATCCACACATCCCCGCACCCCCACACCATTTGAGGGCGCAACGGGCAAGGGCGACGGGACGTCGCCCCTACACCGCCCATGAACTG
>QZIJ01000090.1 GCA_003598975.1 Anaerolineaceae bacterium
CTATTTTATTAGCCGAGATCTTTGAACAAATTGCCCGCTTGGGCATGGTTCATCCCGTTTTTGTGCCGGTTTCTACTTCATAATTGACGAAGGTATTGTGTCAGAAACCTGGTTTCTGTTTTTCTTGACGAATCCACCTGCCCCGACTAAAATCACGCCCGCAGGTTCAGACGCCTCCACTGGAGGCGACTTTTTTGCCTGCTGACAGGAACGCCTCATGCCTGACCCAAATCTTGTTTCTGACCAATCTGCCGATCAGCCCGAAGTCGTTAACCTCGCGCGGGTGGACGCGGGCGCGGTCACCGCCGAGATGGTGCGCATGCACCAGTCCACAGCGGAGACAATCACCAGCGATGATGTGGAGATGAATGTCGCCGCGGCAGGGATGGTTGACGCGCAAACGTTATCGGCGCACAAGAGCCTCATCGGCGGCGTGGACGCGGAAAACGCGGAGATGGTCAATAGCATGGTTGGAGGGGTGCGCGCGACGATGGTCAACGCGCAGGGATACATCGGCGCGGTGGCAGGGGAAACCGTCACCGTGGAAGGCGCGAGGGTGGGCGTGACCGCCGCGAGGGAAGTCCGAGGCGAAAAGATCGAGTCTGTTATCCTGCTCGCGGGACGCGTCGAGGGCGAAGTTCACACCGTTGTGGATACGCGTGGTGCGATCATCGCAGGTCTGGTCGGCGGATTGTTTGCAGGCCTGATCGTGCTCGTCGGGCGGATCGCGTTCCGCAGAGATTGAGCGGATTGTCAATCCGCTCCACAAATTTTCAATCCCCAGCGTTTGATGCTGGAGAAAATTTTTCACAGAGCGATGGTAACCCGCATAGCGGGTGAGAGGCGCTCGAGGAGTTAAGATGGAGAAAGTCGTTCTAAAGGCAAGCAGGCGGGATGTAATCGGTAAGCAGGTGAAAGCCATGCGCCGCGATGGGCTGTTGCCCGCGGTGATGTATGGCCGTCACATCGAGAAACCCGTTTCGATTACGCTGAATGCGCGCGATACTGCCCGCACGCTGGCAAAAGTTTCATCTTCCAGCCTGGTGATGATCGAACTGGACGGCAAGGAAATCCCCGCGCTGATCCGTGAGAAGCAACGCGACTTTATCAAGAACCGCCTCCTGCACATCGACTTTTTAGTGGTCTCGCTGACCGAAAAGTTGACCGCCTTCGTGGGCATCGAGTTGTCTGGTCTGTCGCTGGCTGTGAAGGATTACAACGCCATTCTGGTGACTGGCTTGAGCGAAATCGAAGTGGAATGTCTCCCCGCGGATCTGCCCGAGAAGATCGTGGTGGATATTTCCCCACTGGCTTTGCCAGGCGACTCGATTCATGTAAGCGACCTGGTTCTTTCAGACAAGGTCAAGGTGCTTTCGAGCCCCGAGGAAATGATCGTCATCGCGACCGCCGCCAAGGTGGAAGAAGTGGTGGAAGCCGCCGCGGTCACTGCTGAGGCTGGTGAGGAAGAGCCCGAAGTGATCGAGAAGGGCAAGAAGGAAGAGGAAGGCGAAGCGGAAGAGAAGAAGTAACCGCTTTCTGGCCTGTAAACGAACAGCGGCGTCCGTGAGGATGCCGCTGTTTTTCTAGCCTGACTCTATCTGTGCAATTCAGAATTTTTACCGCGAAGAGCGCAAGGGCCGCGAAGATTTATTGGTTTTCTTCGCGATCGTAGCGGGCTTCGCGGTTCAGTTTAAGTATTTCCAAAAAATCCACCGTCATCCGCGCGGTGGCGCCCCACAAAATTTCCCCATCGAAGGGATGATAGACGATCACGCTGTGGTCGCGTCCAAGCAGGTTGAATTCCCAGCGATTGGAACGCTCCGCGAGCCACGTCAGCGGCATGGTGAAGATGCGCGCCACTTCTGCCTGCGCGGGCTTGAACACCGTCGGCCAGGGAATAACGCCGACGACAGGCGTGACGCGATACGATGTGATCGTCAACATGGAGGGGAGCCGACCAAGCACGCGCACGTTACGCGGGTCAATCCCAATTTCCTCCTCGGCCTCGCGCAGGGCGGTTTGCTCTGGCGTGGTCTCGCCATCGTCGCACGCACCGCCAGGGAAGGAGACCTGTCCCTTGTGGCTTTCCACCTTGTCTGTGCGACGCGTAAAGAGCAGGTTCCATTCGCCATCCTGTCGCAAAAGCGGGACAAGCACCGCCGCGCATTTGGGAGCGGACGCGTCGCCGCGCGCGTATCCATCCGTGTGGGTGCGCGTCTGCGCGGCTTGTAAACGGGCAGTGATTTCTTCCTCGGCAAAATTCATAATTTTTAAACACCCGAAGTCTTCAAGACTTCGGGTGTTTGCGATTAACTTTCCGCGCGAATGGGATTCCCGCACCAGTTGCATTCGGCGGTGATTTCGTCCAGCCATTCAACATCGTCGGCGATAATGGAGCCTCCACAACTGGGGCAGTGCGTGGGCAGGATGACTTTTTTCGCGGGCGTGGCATTCATCCCGGCCGAGATTCCTCTAACCACATCCTGAGTAGGTGGGATGGTGGCTTGTAGCCAGTTCGCGATCTCCTGGGCTTCGGTAGTCATGCCTTTCTGATTGAGTTCCGCTACAACGCGATTGCCTGCTTTAGCCAGCCATACGACCCGACCCGTGCTTGCCACTGATTCCAGTCCGTGCTTGAGATGTGCAATTCCCACATCTTTTTGCCCCGCTAATATGCGGGCGCGTCCCGCTTGCAGAAACATACTGGCGGAGCGTTTAACACCGCGCGTTTCCCAGGCTCGGCCCACTTGCTCGAACGCCTCGGCCGCGGCGATGTAGTTGCCCGCGGCCATCAACTGGTTTGCCCGCCTCAATTTCGGCGGGATTTTCGGCTGTCTGGCCTGTGGCGTCGTTCCTCGACGAAGCCCTTTTCGCATCATGGGATCATCTCCTTTGAAAAGATAACTTGATTATTCTTGATCGTGGTTGTGTCTATCCTATCGTAACTAGGGCAAATTCACCATTTATTCTATGTTCTCCAACAAACTCACTGCGCCGACCTCCTCCAACAACTCACGGGCGCGCGCGTCTTCACTCGGTTCGATGCGGCGCGCAAAGACGAGGAAGCCTGTGTGCGCCACCATGCGGTCTGTGGGGCGGAGACGGCTGGGCTCAGACTTGAAGTAACGTAAAAGAATCTCGCACGTCTCGATGAAAGCAAAGCGATGCTGGCGCAGGGCGTAGAGAGTCTTTTCCACCTGATTGAACGTGGGCAAAAGTGTGCAGAAATATCCACCAGGCTTGAGGGCGGCGCGCACCTGTCCGATGTAATCGAAGGGATTTTGCACATCGAGGAAGAATGCGTCCGCGTCGGTTTCGTCACAGCCCTCGGCGAGGTCGCGCAGTTTGAAGTCGACGCGTGATTCGAGCCCGACGCGCGTCAGATTTTTGCGCGCCAGATTCTGGAAGTCCTGCTTGATCTCGTAGGATGTGACGCGTCCCGTTGACCCGACAGCGTGCGCGAGGGCGATCGTCATGGACCCCGAGCCTGTCCCCGCTTCGATCACGCGTTGACCTGGCCCGATGCTCATCGTCACGAGGATGAAGCCGATGTCTTTGGGATAAAGGATCTGTGTGTTGCGCGGCAGTTCGTTGAGCAGGTCCGCGAGCGAGGGCTGGAGCAAAAAGAACGGCGCGCCGATGTGACTGAATACTTGCGTGCCCCACGGCAGGCCGATCAGGTCGTTGTGCTTGAGCACGCCGCGATGTGTTTGCAGTTCGCCATCCGCGACGAGGGTGAAGACGAAATGTTTGTGCCGCAGGCCGACGAGTTGTGCGACTTCACCTGCCGCGGCATGAGTGGACGAAGGGTTCCAGGGCATAAATTTATATTACCACGTTCTCCATGGGCGCTGGTTCGATGAACTCTGCCGCGGGAGCCGCGGGCCGGGATTTTCGCAACTGATGGTTGATGATCCACAAAACGATGGGCGCAAGAAGGATGAGCAGGCCGAGGAAACACAAGACAGACATGGCGACCAGCGCGGCAACGATGTTGGGAGTTGCGCCTGAAAGGAGGATGAGCGTGCTGGCGTAGACCATGATCACAACGCAGGCATTCCAGATTCCGTGGATGGAAATGCCCAGCAGGTATCCGCCCAGCGCGGGCAGGGCGCGTTTCTGTTGCGCGGCTTTTCCAAGCCCCCAGCCGACCAATCCACTTGTGATGATGTGCATGGCGCTGCTGGCGGCGCGGACAGCCAGCGTGGTGCCCCATGTCGCATTGGGGCTGGCAGAGACGAGCAAGCCCTCCACCAGTCCGAACCCCGCGCCGCTGAGCGCGCCGAGGGCGAATCCCTGCGCGGGAGATTCCAGTTTGCGCCATGCCGCCCAAACGGGCAGGGATTTGGCAGTCTCCTCCACCAGCGGAGTGACCACCGAGAGCAGGAACAGTCCCATCACCAATGTGAGCGGATTGGTGAGATACGGCATTACCAGCGCGAGAATCTGTTCCTGCGTGGTGACGTTCTTGAGTTGTTCTGCCAGCGCTTGAAGTGCCGCCAGTCGTTGCTGGTCCAGCCCCATGAAGACGGCGATCATCACGACAATGATGAGGATCACCAGCCCCTCGATCAGTCCAGATAGAAACGGGGCGACGGTCATCCCCGCAGAGAGCGTGCCCCAGGCGCGCAGTTTGCTTCCTGATCCCAGCCCGCCAAGGCCGAGACGGATGAGCCCGTAGACGGGCAGCCCGATTGCCAGCAGGTAGAACGGAAGCGAGAACCATCCCAGTGTGGGTCTTGCGTTCAGGAACGCGGCGGCCACAATGGAAAGAATCCAGCCGCCGAAAAAGACCAGTCCCTTCCCGATGGAAAGCGGCGGGATCTGTGCAGATTCCGCGGGCTTGCCCTGAATTTGGCGCAAGGCCAGCCAGCCCGTACGACCGATGAGCGCGCCGAGCAATATGAGCGCGGCAATCGCGAGGAAGGCAGGCAAAAGACTAAGGGAGGCATCGCCCGTCTCCTGCAAGTTTGCGATGCCGCGCACGAGGGCGAGAATCCCACCTGCCAGAAAGACAAGAATCGCCAGCGCGCAGAATCCTGCCAGTACGATGGACATCCAATCCTTACGTTGTGTCTGTTCCATTATCGCTCCTCGATGGTGATGCTGATGATGAGGTCGCCCTCGATGAGGGTGGCGCCCTGGCTTGGATCGCGCGGTGTCAGTTTTTCCAGCACGTCCATGCCGCTGAGAACGTGACCGAAGATCGTGTACGAACCGTCCAGGCCAGGCTGGGCGGAATACGTGATGAAGAACTGGCTTCCGTTGGTATCTGCGCCCGAGTTGGCCATGCCCACTACACCGGGTTTGTCAAAATGCAGAGACGGGTGAATCTCGTTGCGGAAGAGGTAGCCCGGGCCGCCCACGCCCGTTCCACTGGGGTCGCCCGCCTGCGCCACAAAGTCGGGGATGACGCGGTGGAACGTCACGCCATCATACCAGCCGTTGCGCGCCAAAAAGACAAACGAGTTCACCGTCAGCGGCGCTTTGTCCGCGTACAACTCGATGACGATCTCGCCTTTTTCGGTCTTGATGGTGGCGATGTATTGCCTGGTCGGGTCAATCATCACCTCGGGGCAGGCGGTGTACTGCCGGCCGCCCAGCGCGATCAGGCGCACCACCTGATCGAAGGCACTATAGTCGGTTGGACCGTAATAGATTTCACCATTGATCAGGATGAGCGGCAGGACAGGAATGCCTGCCGCTTTGGCATCCGCTTCCGCCTTCTGGACCTTCGCGAGGGTCGCGGGATCGTTGAAGTTGGCCTCGAAGCGGACGCGGTCCATGCCGAAGCGTTCTGCCTCGTTGATTGCCCAGGGTTTGAACTCATCGGGAGTCAGTTCCAGCCATTGCGATTGCTTGGCGAAAAGGATGTCGTGCATGTCCCAGAAACGTCCCTGCGCGCCCGCCGCCTCGGCCGCCGCCGCGGCGAGATAGGTTTTATCGTAGCGGTCGGTCTGTGGGTAGTGACGATAGACCAGCCGCACATCTTCGGGGTGGAGTTCGGCCAGCACGCTCAGTACGTGGTCGTTGCATTCGATACACTGGAAATCGTTGTAGATGACGATGGTCGAGGCCGCGTCTGCGGGGCCTTTGCTCCACTCATCCGCGCGGACGGCGGGGAAGCGCGAATCCGCGCCGGGAACGGGTGTCGGCTCGAAGGGGATGGTGCGGCAGGGAGGCTGTGTCGGCGCGGGTGTAGGGACCTTCGTTGGCGTGGACTGCGCGGTCGGTGTCGTTTGCGCGCAGGCAGTCAGGAGGAACAGAAAGACAAAAAGCAAAAGGAGTAAATACTTTTTCATATTTAGAATCCCAATTTCATTTGTCGTAATTGGTCATTGGTTTTGACCAATGGCCGCAAGCAGGTCTTCGTACGAATCCATCCATGCGATGGTGTAGAGAAAATTGGCCAGCGAGGCGCTTTGCTCGCGCAGTGCGCGGACGGCTGGGCCGACAGGGTCTTTGCCTGCGGGGCCGCCGGGGATGTCTGCATACGCGCCGTAGAAGGCAAAGTAAGCCTGATTGAGTTTGCGGATGGCATAGCCGTTATCCCAGAAGAACTGGCGGCGCGTTTCCATATAGGCTTCGGCCTCCTCGATTTTTCCCGTGGCGAGCAATTCATCCGCGCGGACGCGGGTGGTGTGCATCTCGGCGCGGAAGTCGAAGGGCGGAGGGTCATCGGGTTGGGAAAGGTCTGGGTTCCACGCGACCCGGCCGAGGTCCGCGCGTGAGGCGGTTAATGTCGGGTAGAAGCGTGCCAGGAGGAGCGGTCCGATCTCATTTTCCACGATGGAGGCGGCGGTCTCGTTCATTGTCCGAAGTTCGGGGGTGGTTCCGTAATTCATCCCCAATGGACGGAGGGTGAGGAAGTTGTGCGTCCACTCGTGAATGACGACGCCGACTTGCCAGGTGAAATAATCGGTGCGCATGACCATGGTGGGGTAGGTGCCGATGCCGCCGACCGGCACAACGAGCGTGGAAACGTCAAGTCTTTGCGCGACGCCGTTCTCGATTACGATTTGTTCTTCCAGCGTCGTGCCGGGTTGGAGGGAGATGGCGTTGATCTGTTCGATTCGGTCGCGCCGCGAGATGATGAGGTTCATTGGCAGTGGCGTGACGTGGTACAGGACGGGCGGGGTGGGTTGTCCGCCGAGGGTGAGGCCGAGTTCGGCGAGCATTTCTGTCACTTGCGCCTGTATCACCGATTCTGCCAGCAGGGATATTTGGTCCTGGCGCGCTGTCAAACGTCTGAGTTCGGCGCGAATGTGCTCGGTTTCTTTTTCCTTGTCGAGGATGGTCGGGTCGGCAAAAATGATTTCCAATTGTTGCGCGGCGCGCAACATGGCTTCGGTCAGCCTCAGGGATTCCATGACAACCGCGATCTGGTCGCCGCGCTGAACGTAATTGGGCAGGCCGAGCGCGCTCTGCTGGAGTTTGAGCCAGGCCGCGTCGGCCGTCCAGGTGTCGAAGTTGAATTCGTGCGGACGCGTGAAGGCGCGGGCGCGGTCGAAGGTGCTTTCTGCGTGAACCGAATCAGATGTGAGGGTAATGAACGCAAGCAGGAAAAGCAGGACCCACTCCGCGATATGCTCCAGCCGTTTTAACATGGCGGGGATTATACCCCGGCGGATTAAAACAAAGAGACGGCCTCAACCGTCTCAGTTGTCTGCCCTCCGAGGCAGGGATTATTTTTTGTTTCGCAGATATTCGTCAATGGCCCAGGCGGCTTTGCGCCCGCCGACCATGGCGGTGACGACAAGGTCGGGCCCGGTGACGCAGTCTCCGCCCGAAAAGACGCCCTCGCGTGACGTTGCACCGGTCTTTTTATCCTTGACGGCGATCAGCCCCCAGTCTTTCACATCCAGCCCGGGCGTGGTTTTGCCGAGGATCGGGTCGGGCCAGTAGCCGAGGGCAAGGATGGCCGTATCGCAGGCGATGCTGAAGTTCGAGCCTTCCACCGGGACGGGTTTGCGGCGTCCCTTCGCGTCGGGTTCGCCCAGTTTCATTTCGAGACATTCCACCGCGGCCAGATGGCCATCCTCACCAGCGATGAATTTGACAGGCTGGGTCAGGAAGCGGTATTTCGCGCCCTCATCCTTCGCCATCTTGCGGTCTTTCTTGCCGCCGGGCATTTCCTTTTCGGTTCGGCGGTAAAGACAGGTCACTTCCTCGGCGCCGAGGCGCAGGGCGGTGCGTAGACAGTCGGAGGCCGTGTCGCCGCCGCCGATGACCACCACGTGCTTGCCCATTTCGAGTGGTTTCTGCATATCAGCAGGGAGTTGACTGCGTTCCACGTTGCCGCGGATCAGGAAATCGGTGGCCTCGAACACGCCGGGCAGGTCGGTGCCGGGGGTGTCCTCCATTTTGGCGTCAATTTCTGAGCCGACGCCGATGAAGACTGCCTCGAAGCCTTCTTCGAAGAGACCGTCAATGGTCTTGTCTTTTCCGATGTAGGTGTTCGGCACGAATTTGACCCCTGCGCGCTCGAACTCCTCCCACTTTTCCATCCACACATCTTTGGGGAGTTTGAAGTTGGGAATGCCATAAACGAGCAACCCGCCTGGCGCAGGCTTGGACTCGAAGATGGTCACCTCGTGTCCGCTCTGGACGAGTTGGTCGGCGCAACCCAGACCCGCGGGTCCCGCGCCGATGATCGCCACCTTCTTTCCCGTCGGTGTGCCGACTGGGAGCAGGTGTCCCTCGTTGCGGCGTTTGTAGTCCACCGCGAAGACTTCCAACTCACCGCACAGAACGGGCGTGTGATGTTTGTTCAAGACGCATGAACCCTGGCAGAGCGCCTCGTGCGGACAGACGCGCCCGCAGATTTCGGGCAGGGAACTGGTCTGGTGATACAGGTTGGCGGCATCGGAGAAACGTCCCTGCTCGATCAGCCACATGGCCGAGGGAATGTCGTTGTGCGTGGGGCAGGCCACCATGCAGGGCGCGGGATCGGGGCAGTGGATGCAGCGGGCCGCCTCCACCATGGCGCGCTCCGCGTTGAATTCGATGATGACATCCTCGAAGTCACAGGCGCGCTCCTCGGCTGGGCGCAAGTCCAGATCGAAGAAGGGTTTGTTGGCACGGGCTTTTCGATCAATATCTAAAAATTCGCTGGGAACGGCCTGCATGGGTTTCCTCTTCTAATAAATGAAGTATTGGGATGATACCGAATCTAATTGGATGGATAAAGGCGAAAATGTCACCAAACGTGACGACAATCGTCACACATTCATTGTGTGAAAAATGTGACGGACACATGTGATTCCTGTAAAAACTTGACCCCACACCTTGTCTATGGGCACGAAGCGATTAGAATAGACACGTCGGAGGACAAACGTATGATGCAATTCCTGAAAAACAACAAAAAGTTCACCATTCCCCTGGGCATCCTGCTCGTGCTGGCAGTCGCCTTCTTTGCCTTGCGCGGCGGAGGAAATTCGCAAGAGCAGTTCCAGACCACCAAAGTGGAAAAGGGCGAGCTGATCGCCACTGTTGGCGCGACGGGGACTGTGCGCGCGCGTCAGAGCGCGACTCTCGTCTGGCAGACCAGCGGAGCCGTCGAAAAGGTCAACGCCTCGGTCGGGGACCTCGTAGCGGCGGATGCCGTTCTGGCGTCTCTCTCGCCGACGTCGGTCTCGCAGAACATTATCATCGCCGAAGCAGACCTGCTCAACGCGCAAAAAGTGCTGGAAGACCTGCTCGAATCGGATACTGCCCGCGCCCAGGCGTTGATCGTCCTGCGCGCCGCCGAGGATGAGTACACCAGAGCCAATGATTTGTACGAGGCCATGCTCGCGGGCGACTACGAATACGAGACCGTCGTTTACACCACCGTGCGCGGCATGAGAATCCCCACCGTGGAAACCGTGACCGTGGAGCAGGTGGACGAGGAGACCCTCGCCGACGCCAAAGCGGACATGGAACTCAAGAAGGCCAAATATGAAGACGCCCAGCGCACGTATGACCGCATCAAGGAAGGCCCCAACCCCGCGGATGTGGCCGCCGCGCAGGCGCGCGTCAACGCCGCGCAAGCCACGCTCGATATGGCGCGGCTGACGGCTCCCTTCGTGGGAACGGTCACCGATGCGCGCCCGCTGGCGGGCGATCAGGTGACGGCTGGTACTCTCGGCTTCCGCGTGGAAGACCTGTCCAGCCTGCTGGTGGATGTGGAAATCTCCGAAGTGGACATCAATAGCATCGCAGTCGGGCAACCCGTCACGTTGACTTTCGATGCCATCCTCGGCAGTGACTATCGCGGCGTGGTGACGCAGGTTGCACAATCTGGCAACATTTTGCAGGGTGTGGTCAACTTTACCGTCACGGTCGAGATTGCCGACGCGGACGAGCAGGTGAAGCCTGGCATGACCGCCGCGGTCAACATCACGGTGAAGGAACTCAAGGATGTGGTTCTCATCCCGAATCGCGCCGTCCGACTTGTGGATGGCAAGAGGGTGGTATACGTTCTTCGAGACGGTTTGCCTGTCATGGTCGAGGTGAGACTCGGTTCTTCATCCGATACGATGAGCGTTTTGGTAGATGGCGATGTCAAGGAGGGTGAACTCATCATCCTGAATCCGCCAGCCGTGTTTGATACCAGCGGCGGCCCGCCGTTCATGCAATAGAGGCAAAATGAATCAAGATTGGGTGGTCGTCGCAGACGACCTCGTGAAAACTTACAAGATGGGCGAAGTGGAAGTGAACGCCTTGCAGGGAGCGTCGGTGAAGATCGCGCGCGGCGAGGTGGTCTCCATCATGGGGCCGTCGGGATCGGGCAAATCCACGATGATGAACATCCTCGGCTGTCTCGACCGACCGACTTCGGGCGAATACATGCTGGACGGGGAGGTGGTCGCGAACATGACCGACGACCAACTGGCGAGCGTCCGCAATCGAAAGGTCGGATTCGTCTTCCAGAGTTTCAACCTGCTCTCGCGTCAGACCGCGCTTTTCAATGTGGAATTGCCGCTCCGTTACGCGGGACAGGTGGAGAATCGACGTCAGCGCGCGGCGGATGCGTTGAAAGCGGTTGGGCTGGAAGACCGCATGACGCATCGTCCGACCGAACTTTCAGGTGGACAGCAACAACGCGTGGCCATTGCGCGTGCCATCGTCAACGAGCCTGCCATCATCATGGCTGACGAGCCGACGGGCAACCTCGATAGCAAAGTTGGAAAAGAGATCATGCAACTCCTGCTCAACCTGAACAAGGAGCGCGGCGCGACGCTTATTATTGTCACACATGACCCTGTCATCGCCGCGCAGACCCAGCGCATCATTAAATTGCGCGATGGTATGGTGGAGGATGAGAACATGCAGAACGGCGGTGTGCAATGAATCTGTCACAGGCCATTCTCGAGGCGCTCGAAAGCCTCAGTTCCAATAAGATGCGCTCAGGTCTGACGGTGCTGGGCATTGTCATCGGCGTGGCGGCAGTCATTGCCATGCTGGCGGTCGGGACAGGTGCGCAGGACAGCATCACAGGCTCCATCAGCGGAATCGGCACGAACCTGCTGTTCGTCTTTCGCGGCGGCGGGCGGATGGGCGGCGGGACGGAAGTCCGCAACCCCAAGCCGCTGACGTTGCAGGATGCCGCGGCCATCGCGGACCCGTTTGCGGCTCCCTCCGTGGAGTTGGTCGCGCCCGTCTTGCAGGACAGTCTGATCGTCAGCGCGGCGGGACAGACGACCACCACCAACGTTTCGGGCGTGACGCCCGATTACTTCCCACTTCGCAACTACACTTTGACCGAAGGGGATGTGATCACCGAGGAACACCTGCTTGGCCGCGCTTCTGTGGCTGTGATCGGTCCCGAAACAGCCGATACTTTGTTTGGCCGCCGCGACGGACTGATCGGTGAGCAAATTACCATTGAAGGACAGCCCTTCCGCATCATCGGCGTGCTGACCGCCAAAGGTGGCGGTATGTTCGGTTCGGAGGATAATCAGGTTTTGATTCCCTACAGCACCGCGCAGACGCGGTTGATTCAGCGGCGCACGCGCGACCAGGTGGACATGTTGCTGGTGCAGGTGGTGGACTCTGAATCCGTGCCGAGCGCGGTGGAGGAAGTCTCCGCCATTTTGCGGACGCGTCATCGCACGGAGATCGGCGCGGACGATTTTACCGTCTTCAGCCAGCAGGACTTTCTTTCGACCGCCGCGACCATCACCAGCGTGTTGACCATCTTCCTCGGCGGCATCGCGGCCATCTCTCTGCTCGTCGGTGGCATCGGCATCATGAACATCATGCTGGTCTCCGTCACCGAACGGACGAAGGAGATCGGCCTCCGCAAAGCCCTCGGGGCGCGCAAACGCGACATCCTGACCCAGTTCCTGACCGAGTCATCGTTGTTGAGTCTTTTCGGCGGGATTATCGGCATTGCCTTCGGCTGGCTGATCGCCTTCATCGTGGAAAAGGTTGCCATCGCCTCGGGCACGCCCTTCTATCCCCGCATCGGACTGGACGCCATCCTGCTAGCCACCATCTTCTCCGCGGCGGTGGGGCTGTTCTTCGGCATCTATCCCGCGAACAGAGCCGCGAACCTGGAGCCGGTGGAGGCGTTGCGGTACGAATAGTTTTACCCCCTCCCAACCATCCCCCATTTCTAAAAACGGAAATGGGGGAGGGCTTTTTTATTGGCAGGCAAGTTGGATTTTTTGAAGAACTTCTTCGATATTTTCGTTAATCTCGTGGTTGAAAAAGCGGATTACTTTATAGCCTTTGGATTCTAAAAAAGCGGTTCGTTCGGCTTTTTCGTAATTCGCGGGCGCGGTGGAAGATTTTGGGCGTGGTGCGTTTATGCAAAAGAACCCCCTCTGGCCTTCGGCCATCTCCCCCATTTCAAAGAGCGGAAATGGGGGAGAAATTCAACAATACCCTGCATGTGCATTATTGTTTTCATCCTATCTGCTGTTCCCTTTGGGGAAGGACGGGATGGAGGTCTCAGCGAACTTGACCGCTTCTCGCCCGTATAAGGGGCGAGTGAATTGGTCATTTGTTTGGTGATTTCAACCTTTCCTCGATCTCTTTTGAAGTTCTCGTGATGGAAAGTCCGCCCAGCGCGGTACAGCGTAACTCGTGGGGGATGCTTTTGCCGACGCGATCCATCGTTTCGATCACTTCATCCAGCGGAATGACGGCGTCGTAACCAGCCAGGGCCATGTTGGCGCAGGCCAGGGCGTTGCTGGCGGCCATGACATTTTTCCCCAGGCAGGGGACTTCGACGCGGTTCGCCACCGGGTCGCAGACCATGCCCATGACGTTTTGAAGCGCCATCGAAGCGGCATCCACCGATTGCTGAAGCGTGCCGTTCGCCAATGTGACCAGCGCCGCGGCCGCCATGCCCGAGCCAGAACCGCATTCCGCCTGGCACCCGCCGACCTCCGCGGCAAAGGTGGCGTGTGCCGCGATGAACACACCGATCATCCCTGCCGCCAGCATGGCTTTTGTCATTTCCTCCACGGATAATCCCAGCGAAGTTGCCGCGCCGATGCAGGCACCGGGCAACCCTGCGCATGCTCCCGCTGTCGGCGCAGCGACGATCACGCCCATCGAACTTTTCACTTCCATCATGGCCGTCACATACAGGATCATCTGGTTCAACATGCCGCCGTCGAGTAGTTGGCGGTTGGACATGTGCGTCTGGAAGAGGCCCGATTGATGTCCAAGGATGCGATCGGCGTATTGGGTCCCGGCGACTCCTTCGAGAATGGATTTTTGCATCAGGCGCACGATCTCTGCCATACGCTGAAAGACCTGCTCGTGTGACAGGTCCCCGCGGGCGCTCTCGTAATGGATGGCCAGTTCCCACAGCGCCAGGTTTTTGTCCGCGTTGTAGTTGAGCATCTCGGCGTTGGTGAGGAATGGGACGCGGACACCCCGCCGCGACATCACCGGCAGGACGGGTGCGATGGCCTTCACGGTTTTGACGGCGAACTGCGCTTTCAGCGCGGCGACGATCCTATCATCCAGAAAACCTTGCGCTTTGACTTCGATGAGACGCGCACCCGCGCCGCCAAGAAGACGGATCTCATCGGCATTGATATTTTCATGCAGGTATGTGACGATCTCACGGTCGTCATCACCGGGATAGATCAGGGTTTCAAAATAATCGCCTGCCATCGAAACTTCCCTGCCATCCACCTCCACGATTTCGATCATCCCGCCGCCTGTCGAGATGGCGGTCAAGGTGTGCTGCTCGGTGGAATTTTTGAGGGTGAGTTGATACGCGCTGGGATGCTTCGCCGCAATATCCCTGATCTCGATCTGGACTCGGATGCCCGCTTCATGGAGCGCCCGGGCGGACTTGGCCAGCCGTTCATCGGCCGCATCCCAGCCCAGCAGTCCCCCGAACAGACCCATATCCGAGCCTTGACTGTCGTGGGTGGTGGCCAGGGAACCATGCGAGTCGAACTCGATCAGCACCTCTTCGATGTTGGCGTCCATCAAGTCTCTGGCGATCCGCCCAATGTGCAGGGCCGCGGCGCAGTGCGAACTGGACGGCCCGCGCATGACAGGCCCGATCACGTCATTGAAAATGCTGGGATAGTTGGGCTGTGTTTCGTGGTTTGTCATCATGAAGAGCGGCTCATCGATCATGGTTAATGAATTTTACGCGCGACCTTCTGCTGCGCTTCGCACATCTTTTAGAATCCCCTCGGCATCGCATTTCGCCAACTCATCGAACAACCGCAGCACATACTTGATTATACCCGCATGGGTAGCGACGTGGTTCTGCTTGCCACCCTCTTCTCCGCGGCGGTGGGTCTGTTCTTCGGGATTTATCCCGCGAACCGCGCCGCGAATTTGGAGCCGGTGGAGGCGTTGAGGTACGAGTGATTGGTAATTGAACTGGCGCAGGGACCTTGGGGAGTCGCCTGCGCCAGTTTTTAATTGTCGCTCGTAATAACGACGACGTTTCGCGATCCCCATAGATAAGAATTTATAAATAATCGAAAAATAATTCTTTATTGCCACATTGGTCGCCCAAAATAATTTTAGCCAGTTTATATGCACGTTCGGATAGTTTATATTTAACTGTGGCTTTATTTGTTGGCGTTATTCGCTGTTCTTGCTTGTAATGCATTCGATCAATAACATCCTCTGGTTCAGGGAGGAACTTTGGATTTATTGTGACAGTCATGAAGGATAAACCCAAATGATGAAATCTTTTGCCGAGCGAGTCTTCATCAGCATCAAGCATTGAAAAGTACGTGAATAATGAAGACAATTCTGAAATCGGTGATTTGTCTATAATTGATGAGTAAAAAGTAAAATCGTCAAAGCTGTCAATCTCTCCTTTGATATATGCCTTGAGTAGTTTTGCCACCATTGCTGGCTTGTCCATATTGTCTAATCTATCCAATAGTAACAGTAAATTTTCGCCGATCTTACGCTGTTCTTTTGGATCCTCTTCGAATTCTTGCAAAAAGTTCATTCTTTCTTTTTCGGTCGTGTCGCTTAGCTCATGCAGAAAATGCGCCAATTTTTTGACCAGCAATTTGTCTCTAATAGAAATTGCTATTTTTGCAACGCCAACGATTGAATTGATGACGGGGATTTCCTTTAGTATTCCGTCAGATACAACACTGTCTAATGCGATTTCTCCATAATCTTGTAGCAAGTCACTTAGGTCTGAAGATGTAATTGTCTCAATCAGGGATATCCCCGCGTCATTGTCTTTTTTCAAATCGTCAAGTTGATCTTCGTTAGTCATAATTGGCCTCTTCTGTAATTATTTAGAAGGGTATG
This sequence comes from Anaerolineaceae bacterium, assembly GCA_003598975.1. Taxonomy (GTDB): domain Bacteria; phylum Chloroflexota; class Anaerolineae; order Anaerolineales; family Villigracilaceae; genus Denitrolinea. Next base: position 15,748 of record QZIJ01000090.1, read on the forward strand.
AGAACCAGTTTTTCCCAAGTATACCGCCAACCATTCCCGCCAAACCACCTTCCAACTTTCAACCTTGAACCTTTAACCTTCAACCCTTATAATTCCCCCCATGCCCCCATTCAACATCCTCATCACCGATGGCCTCGACGCCTCCGCGCAGGCCGTTTTGGATTCCTGCGCTGTGGACGACCGCACTGGCATCTCCGCGGACGAACTCGCCAGCATCATCGCCGACTACGACGCGCTCATCGTCCGTGGGCGGACGAAGGTGACCGCGTCCCTGCTCGGAGCCGCGACCAAACTGAAAGTGGTCGGGCGCGCGGGCGTGGGCGTGGATAACATCGACCTGGCCGCAGCCAAATCCCGCGGCGTGACCATTGTCAACGCGCCCGTGTCCACCACGCTGGCGGTCGCCGAGCTGACCTTCGGCCTGCTCCTGGCCCTGGCGCGTGAACTCCCCCGCGCGGACGCTTCAATGAAGCAGGGTCAATGGCTGAAAAAGGAACTCGAAGGCGCGGAACTTTACGGCAAGACGCTCGGCATCCTCGGCATGGGTCACATCGGGACGGAGGTGGCACGCCGTGCCCGCGCCTTTGGCATGGGTGTGCTGGGCTACGATCCCCTGCTCTCGCCCGAGGAGATTCGCGGACGAACTGCCGAGCCGGTGGACCGCGACGAATTGCTGGCACGTTCCGATTTTATTTCCCTGCACCTGCCGCTCACATCTGAGACGCGCGGCCTGCTGGACTCCGACCAGTTCGCTAAAATGAAGGACGGGGCGCGCATCGTCTGCGCGGCGCGGGGAGGCATCATTGACGAGCCCTCGCTCCTCGCCGCGCTCGAATCGGGTAAAATCGCTGGCGCCGCGCTGGACGTGTTCGAATCCGAGCCGCCCGGTGCGACGGAACTGGTGAAACACCCGAAGGTGATTGCCACCCCGCACGTCGGCGCGCAAACCGCCGAAGCCCAGTCCCGCGCGGCGGAAGACATCGCGCACGAAGTGCTCAACGCGTTACGCGGCAAGAAATTGCGCTGGAAAGTTGGGTAACCTGTTACCGTCATTGCGAGGATGGTCGAGTAGAGCGAGTGTTCTTCTCGCTCGTATCGAGACCTGACGCTTGTCCTGAGCGAAGTCGAAGGGAAGCAATCTCCTGTTTCGAGCAGATTGCTTCGCAAAAAGCGCTCGCAACAACAGGCGAAATAAATACTGGCCCTCCCGTTTTTAACGGGAAAATCAAAACCTCAGCCACGAACACTTGCGCCGCACTGCGTTCGGTGCAGTGCAGGTGTTACGCGAATTTCACGAATTTTTTGGAGTTCATTCGCGAAAATTCATGAAATTCGCGGCAAAAATCTCTGAGTTGTTCGTTCATCCCGTTGGAAACAGTAGAGCCTAAATACTTCAAAAGGAATCAACATGAAAGATAAACTCAACGAACTGAAATCCATCCTCGCCGAAGTGCATGACCTGAACCGCGCCGGGGCCGTGCTCGGCTGGGACCAGCAGACCTACATGCCGCGCGCGGGCGCCGAAGCGCGCGGTCAGCAAATGGGCACGCTCGGCAAGATCGCCCACGAAAAATTCACGGACGAAAAAGTGGGGCAACTGCTCGAAGAACTCAAGGACGCTTATCATCCCGAATCGGACGAATTTGCGCTGATCAAAGTGACGCGTCGCCAATACGACAAAAGCACGCGCGTCCCTGCCGCGTTCGTGGCCGAGCAGGCCGAAGTCACGGCGGCCGCGCACGAAGGTTGGGTGGAAGCGAGGCAGAAGTCGGATTTCGCCATCTTCGAGCCGCACCTCGCCAAAGTCATGGATTTGACGAAGCGCTACATTGGCTTTTTCCCCAAGGCCGAGCATCCCTACGATACCCTGCTCGACGATTACGAGCCGGGCATGAAGACTGCCGAAGTGCAGGCCATCTTTGCCGAACTCCGCAAGAAGCAGGTGCGACTCCTGCAAGCCATTGCCGAGAAAAAGCAGGTGGATGATTCGTTCCTGCACAAGAAATATCCCGAAGCCAAACAGCGCGCCTTTGGCGAAAAGGTGATCACCGCCTTTGGTTTCGACTGGACCAGGAACCGCCAGGACAAGGCCCCGCATCCGTTCTGCACCTCGTTTGGCATCCACGATGTGCGCATCACGACGCGCTTCAACGAGAAGTTCCTCAACCCGGCGCTCTTCGGGACGATGCACGAAACGGGACACGCCTTCTATGACGGCGGGTTCAATCCCTCCTATGAACGCACCCCGCTGGCGAACGGCGCCTCGCTCGGCGTGCACGAGTCGCAATCGCGCATGTGGGAGAATCTCGTCGGGCGCTCGCTTCCATTCTGGGAGCATTTCTATCCCGAATTGCAGGCGGCCTTCCCCAGCCACCTCGGCAAGGTGAAGTTGCGCGATTTCTACCGGGCGATCAACAAGGTGGAACCTTCGCTGATCCGCGTCGAAGCGGACGAGGCCACCTACAACATGCACATCATGCTCCGCCTCGAGATCGAGATCGCCATGGTGGAGGGCACGGTGGCGCTCAAAGACCTGCCCGAACTGTGGAACACCAAGATGCAGGAATACCTCGGCATCGTCCCGCCCAACGACGCGCAGGGCGTGTTGCAGGACATCCACTGGTCGTTCGGCGGCCTCGGCTACTTCTCCACTTACGCGCTGGGCAATCTCATCTCCGCCCAACTCTGGGAGAAGATCAACGCCGAGATCACCGACCTTTCTGCGCAGATCCGCGCGGGCAAGTTCGACGCCCTGCTCGGCTGGCTGCGCGCCAACATCCACGTGCACGGACGCAAGTACGAGCCGCAGGAACTCGTCCAAAAAGTGACCGGCTCGAAGATTAACCCCGCGCCTTATCTGCGCTATCTCGAAACCAAGTTCTCCGACGTGTACGGGCTGTAGTAAATGACTGAAACCCGTTTTCTCCAACCCTTCCAGGGTGCTTCGCGAGAAAACGGGTTTCTTTTTGACGATGAAACCGACTCGCCTTTTCCTCCTCCTCGCCTCTCTCTGGATTTTGAGCGGGTGTGCCGCCATTGGCCCCTCCTACCCGACACCCATCCCGCCCGATGTCCTGCCGACGGCCATCGCCCAGACCGCTGCGGCCCTCAACGCCACCGCCTTCGCGCTGACTCCCTCCCCGACGGCCACGCCTCTTCCCACCGATACGCCGATTCCGACCATCACGAACACGCCCACGCCGATTCCACCCGCGCCGCCTGCCCGACTGCACTTCCTTCAACCCGGGCCGATGTCCGTGCTGACATCCGCCATTCAGACGAAACTTTACCTCGTCCCTGGCGAGACGAACCTGGTGCAGGTGGCCCTCTACGGCGAGGACGGACGCCTGCTTGCCCGCGACCTGACCCGTGTGGAAGATGTCCCGCCGCCCGGGTTGGAACTGGATATTGAAATCCCCTTCGAGATTCGCGCCATTGAACTCGGTCGGCTCGAAGCCAGCATCAAAGACAAGTTTGGACGCTACGAGTCGCTGAACTCCATGCACGTGACTCTCCTGCCTGTCGGCCTGAGTCAAATCACGCCGCCCGATCCGCCCTTCGAACGCGCGGCCATCTACAGTCCTGCGGCGGGAGCGAATATCCACGGCGGGGTATTGGCTGTCGAGGGCGCGCTGTGGCCTGTCAACGATCAGCCGGTCATCCTCGAGTTGCAGGATGAGGCGGGTCGAATCATATCCACGCGGCAACTTTCGCTGACGGGGAATACCTACATCCCGTTCACGACCACCCTGCCTTACAAGGTCTCCGAGCCGACGCCTGTACGTTTATCCATCCGCCAGACAGACCCGCGTTTTAACGTCATCGCGTATTTGTATAGCCTGTTGATAACATTAAACCCATAGGGTTGTCAAAAGGTGGTGCGACAGGTATAATGCCGCTTGCCTTTCGCAAGGAAAGGAACTGTTTCGGGGCGTGGCTCAGCCCGGTAGAGCGCACGGTTCGGGTCCGTGAGGTCGGAGGTTCGAATCCTCTCGCCCCGACAGAGAGTAAAAAGAAACCAGCCTGCCGGAAGGCTGGTTTTGATTTAAGTCGGTAGTTTCCCCATTAAGGGGATGGTACGCATCCTCTCGCCCCGACAGTCAAAGCAAGGACGCAGGTGAACCCGAGGCCTGCGTCAAGTTTTTAAGTTGAGATTCTTTTAAGTAGATGTGGAAAAGTTCTAAAAATGTTTCGTCATTGCGAGGTCGGTGTTCTTCCGACTGAAGCAATCTCATCACTATGGGAGGATTGCTTCGTCGCTTCGCTCCTCGCAATAACGCAGGAATTAATGTACTTACTGGCAGGTACTTATTTCGATTGCAGGAGGGAAGGTTCAGTAGTCATCGAGACGAGGCGCACACCCATTTGACGGAGTTGGTGGAAATTTGCGCCCTGCATGAGTCCGCGCAGAACAGATTCGGGGCTTTCAACGATTGAGCCAGAGAGGATGGTAGCGCCCATGTCGAAGAGGATGGGTGAGAGCGGGGTGGTCGGTCCGACGATGAGAGTGGGGATGCCTGCTCGTTTCAATGCGATCAAGTCATCGAAGGTGCGGTTGAGCAGGGTCATGGCTGTGATGGCGAGCACGTCTGCCTGCGGGATGATCTCGGGCGCGGCGGAGGCGGGCAGGTCGTCTTCGTGCGGATTCTGTTCCAGCACAACCAACTTCCCGACTTTCGCGCGCAGTTCGGGGACGTAGGGGAAATGGCCGACCATGACGACGGTCTTGCCAACGCCGAGGCGGGCGAGGACTTCCTTCGAGTGCAAGTCCACCCAGAGGTCGGGTTGACGCGGCAGGAGGGCGTTGACGGCGGCGAGTCCCACCGAGACTTCGGGCAGGATCGGCGAGTGGACGAAGTCCGCCAGTTCGCGTGAGGAGAGTTCATGCAGGTGTCCCGCGAGCTCAAGGGACGGCTCTGTGGTGTAGTGATGCGAGTCGTCGCTGACGGTGGCGGCCAGCCCGCAGCGGGTCTCGCCATCCACTTCGGCGAGGACAGCTGTCCAATACATGCCGATGTGAACGCTGACGATCCTGCCTTCGGGCAGGGTGGGGAGGAGACGGTGGAAGAGGGAGGCGCGGTCCATGGATGAAAGTTTATGACTCTTTTGACGAATAGGCAATGGAAGGCCATCACTTAATCCAGGTACACAATCACATGATTTTCGGCGGTTATCTGCACCTGTAGTTTTCGCAGGGACTGGCTGGCGGGCCCGTGCGTGACGTTCCCGTCTGCGTCGAAGTGGGAGGCATGGCAGGGACAGGTGAATCCGTCGGCGGTTTGTTCGAGGGTGCAGCCGAGATGGGTGCAGGTGAGGCTGAGGGCGGAGAATCCGCTTTTGGTGTGGAATAGAATCGCTGGAGGGTCGAAGAGAACCGTGTGCGAGCCGAGGGGGAATTGGCCGGTGGGGCCAAGGTCGAATTCCGTTTTTGGCGCGGGATTCGGTTCGTAGTCTAGGAAGCGGAATAGGCCGCCGAGGGCAAGCCCACTGCTGATCCAAAGGAAGCCAGCGCGGGCAAGTTTTAGAAAATCGCGGCGGGAGAGGTCGGTCATGTCTAATGCTCCACGGCGTGGCACTCGTGGCAGTAGCGTGATTCCTGTTCGGCGGGGTTTTGTTCGCAGGCGGTTCCCATCACGGGGCGGAAGGTGAAATACTGGCGGGTGGCCTTGCCGATCATCTCATACGTGCCATCGGGCAGGAGGCGGATGTTCCAAAGCGGTTCGCCTTTTTCAGTGATTAATATTGTGTCGCCTAGTTTCAAATCAATGATGGGATTGAGGAAAGCGAGCGTGAAGGCGATGTCGTTCGGGTCGGTGAGGGTTTTGGTGAGGGGGAGTTCGGTCAACGTGCCATGACAGGTTTTGCATTGCACATATTGGATGTCTTTTTGATTGGCATGGATGTCGCCGTCACCCATGACCTCGGAGCGGGTGTGACAGTCAATGCAATCGAGGGTGTACTCGCATTGGGTGAATTGTGCGATGGGTTGATAGTAGTCGGCTAGTCTGCTCGTCGGCTGGTCGGTGCGTTCGGTGAACGTCATCGTGCGCAGGTCATAATTGCCGCGGTTGTGACAGGCGTTGCATTGGGTATAGGGGATTGCCGTTGTGTAGGTATGGTTGCCAACAGAATGGCAGGCTGAGCATCCCGTCTGACGCGCGTACGCGTCTCCTTCACGCGGGGTTGCATTGATGTGACAAGTGAGGCAATTCTCACCAAATTTTTGGATATTGGGATTGCTCTCGTTGAAGAGATCGAACTTCGCCAGTGATGTAAATCCCGTTTGGGTTTGCTCATCGGTCACGGCGTGGATTCCAAAGTGCGCACTCAAATCCGTTTGTGCGCCGAATGTGAAGCGGATATTTGAAATCGCGCCCGCGTACGTGGATTGGATGCTGGTTATCACGCGCTGGATGTGGTGACGGTCGTCCGCTTCGCTGCCACTGTGACAGTTGCTTCCGCCGCAAGAGGCTTCTACTACACTGAGATCGGATGGGTTCGCGCCGCCCCGCATGGTGCTGTGCGCCAAATCTGCATCGAGGGCGAGACGTTCCCCGCCGTGACAGGATACACAGCCGAAGGTTTCGGTCGGATGCGAGGGGCTGATCTCTGGCACGTCCGCATGACAGGTGAGGCAGTATTCGGGCTGGCCTGTGAGAGTGGGGATTAATTCGATGGGCTTGGGCGCGCGTGCGTTCCACCACCAGAGGAAGAGGAGGGTGAGAAGCAATAAACCAGAGGCGACGGTGAGTAATTTTTTCATGAGCGGGTTTACGGAATAAATGTCATGAGAGTAAGCATAATAACAATAAGCGCAATGATACTGACGACGATCTGCGCGAGACGATTGGATTTTGGGAACCATGTGCCGATATCGCTATCGGCGGGCTTGGGGAAAATATAGGGGATGAGCGCGAGAATAACAAGTATTCCAAATGGAATTAAAACGCCAAAAATAAACGGGTCACCCCATTTAAGCATTTGCTGTACCCAGAGGAAGAACCACGGCGCGCGGGTCTCTGCGTCAGGGCTGGGCTTGCCGATCATGGCGGGGGCGATAGGCGCGGGGACAAACGTGGAGAGCAGGATGAGCAGGATGCCGACGATGAACAGCATCAACACTTCGCGGCGGACAAGTTCGTTGCGCGGGAGGCGCGCCTTGTCGCTACGGAGGGCGGGCGGCGGGACGGCGATCCCTCCGTCGCGGCGAACGCGGAAGGCATGCCAGATGCCGATGATGACGAGGGGGATGGTCAGGCCGAAGATGTGCCAGGTGTAGAGGCGGAGCAGGGCGGTCTCACAGGCTTCTCCTCCACCTACTGCAATGCGGAAGAAGAAATTCCCAATGAAAGGAATTGTTTTGAGTAAGTTCGTGCCAGTTGTGAGAGGCCAGCAGATGTCCACGTCCCAGCGCAGGATGTAGCCTGTGAAGTCGAGCATGATGGCGAGGATAAAGAGTCCCAGCCCGAGCAGGTAGTTGAAGCGGCGCGGGGATGCGTAGGCAGCGGTAAAGACAACGCGCAGTAGATGAATGGCGGAAACGATCAATAACAGTTGCGCCGACCAGTAATGCAAATTGCGGATGAATCCGCCGAAGGGGACGTGATAGGTGATGGTCTGCACCGAGAGAGCGGCTTCCTCTGGATTCGGGATGTAGTAGAACATCTCCAGGACGCCCGTCACGCCGAGAATGAGCATGAGGAAGACGGCTGTCCCGCCTGCGGATAGGGTGTGACGCCAGCGCGCTTGGGCGGCTGGGATGGTCGGGGGGTGCAGGTGGTGGAAGAAGGATGGGCGCATGGGGAAAAGGATGAAAGCAGAAGAACGAAGGATGAATTCTACGAAACACGGAACACGCATTCCCTATGTCGTGTTCCGTGTTTCCTTGTATACCTGTTTACCTGCCTGCCAGTTAATCGTCACCAGGAGTTGGCGCTGGGTGAAGTCCGTGAACGGTTTCGTGAACTTCTTCCACGTGATGATGCTCCGCTTCAAAGACGGGGAAATATTTGGCGAGCAGTCCGAAGGCCATGATGCCTGCCGAGAAGATGCCAATAGAGACCGCGACTTCAGGAAAGGTCGGGAAGTAGTCCACATTGCCCATGAAGGTGGGAACGTAGAACAGCGGATCGGGGTGTTTGACCGCGAACCAACTGACGTTGAAGCGGTTGAGGATCAGTCCGAGCAGGGTGATGATCGCACCTGTGAGGAGGGCATTGGGGCTGGTGCGGTTCTTTTCGATGGAGAACCAGATCATCGGGATGAGGACGCCGATGAGGATCTCCGCCCAGAAGAGGAGGCTCATGATGCCGCTGGTGAAGAGGTAACCGAGATCGCCCGCGATGGCGAGTTCGCCGAATTTGAGCACGAGGTAAACGCCGAGCGCGATGGGCAGGGCTTTGGCAAGTTTCGCCAGCAGATGAGTCTCAAGCCCGCGTTGGAAGTAGCGTGAACTAAGCGATGACTCGAGGATGATCATTGACAGTCCAACCGAGATGGCGGAGGCAAAGAACAGGATCGGCAGGATGGGTGTCCACCACAGCGGATGTAGTTTCTGTGGCTGGATGAGCAAAAGCGAGCCAAGCGAGGATTGATGCAATGTGGAAAGCACCACGCCGAGGATCACGAACGGCATGATGTAGCGGTGGATGAGATGAGCGGCTTTATGTAATTTGGGAAAGCGTTCCAGCACCACAGGCGAAAATTCAATGGCAAGCACGGTGAGGTAGGACATGACGCAGATGCCGATTTCAAGCAGGACGCTGGTGTGGTTCCAGTGGATCATCATGTACCAGATGCGCAGCGGCTGGCCGAGGTCAACGAGCAGGGCAACGGCGACCATGATGTAGCCGAGAAAGGCGGTGAGAACGGAGGGACGGAGAAGCGGCTCGAATTCTTTTATGCGGAGAATGTACACCGTGCCTGCCATGAGGAAACCGCCGCTGGAGATGACCACGCCCGTGAACAGGTCGAAACTGATCCAGAAGCCCCAGGGATAGGAGTAACTCAGGTCGCTGATGGCGCCGATGCCGAAGGCGTAGCGTGTGAATGCCACGACAGCGGCAATCGCCATGAGCAGAATCAGCACAAGGGGCAGAGTCCCGATGCGGAGAAATTTTGGAAGGGTGATGTTCAGTTTCATTTGGATTCCTCCGCTTTCTTTTCGGCGGATTTCCCGTTCTTCACTTCGACTTTGCTCAGTGCAAGCTTTTTATCGTATGCCGCCACGCCCGCGCTGACGGCGGTCAGCACCGCGCCCCAACCGAGAGCGAACGGAATGGTCATTTCCATCACCTTTTCACTGACTTCGTTGATGGGAGTTTCAGGTAGTTCGGGCAAGCCCAGGTCTTTGAATGGAACGTGCGAGAGAATCAGATAGGATGTGCCACCGTTCTCGAACTCGCCATAGACGTGGTCAATGTATCGGTCGGGATGTGCGGCGATGCGTTCATGCGCGCGCTTGATGAGTTCATCGCGCTCGCCGTATTCGAGCGCGTCGGTGGGACAGGTCTGCACGCAGGCGGGTTCTTGTCCGTTGTAGATGCGTTGCGGGCAGAAGGTACATTTGTCAATGAACGCGCCGTCAACAATGCCCTTGTCATAATCGAAGTGCGGCACGCCGAACGGACAGGCATTCATGCAATAACGGCAACCGATGCACAGATCGGGATTGTAAGTGACAGGACCATCTTCCGCTTTTGTATAAGCGCCGACAGGACAAGCAGACATGCAGTCAGGATGTTCGCAGTGCATGCAGTGATAAACCATCGTGCCGCGCTGGAGAATCGGATACTCGCCCGTGACGCCGAGTCCCGCAACCCAGATGCGAGTCTTGTCCATGTCGATGTTGTTTTCCACACTGCATGCCACCATGCAGGCGCGGCAGTCGATACAGCGTGTGGCGTCGAAGAGATAGGCGTGATGTTTGATGTCAGTCATGGTTCACCTCTAAGCCTTTTTCACCGTGACAAAGGTCTGGCTTAATGCTTGTCCGCCGCTGATGGGGTCGGTGTAGGTGACGTGCAGAGCCGAGTCGCTCGCGCCGACGCCGTAGGCGGTTTTCAGTCCCTTGGAGAGGTGTCCGTAGCCTGCCGTCAAATAAACGCAATCGGGGCGGATGGCTTCGGTCGCCAGCAGTTTGGTGTGAACCTGTCCAACTGCGCTCGTCACCGCGACCCAGTCGTCCATTTCCAGTCCAAGTTGCGAAGCGGTTTTGGCGTTCATCCACAGGCGCGGTTCGTCGGAATATTTGTGGAGCAGTTGGTTGTTCTGCGTGCCGAACTGCGAGTGTTGCGCCACTTTGCCAGTCAGTAGGTAGAACTCGTCCTCTTTGGGCATGGGCGGTTCTTCCCATGTCGGCCAGGGCGAGAAGCCTGCGTTCTTCAAGGTCTCGGAATAAATCTCGATCTTGCCAGACGGCGTGTTGAACGTGATCTCGCCGTCGTCTTCCTCTTCGGGCATTTCCGCGTAGCCTTTCTCGATTACCTCTTCCAGGCTGACGCGCAGGGGCTTCAACTGTTGGCGGATGTAATCTTCCTCGTCCTTATATTGGAAGAAATCGCCGAGTCCGAGTCGTTCGCCCAACTGTTTGTAGATCCACAGCGCGGACTTGGCTTCGCCCTGTGGCTCCACCACAGGCTGGCGCAGGAAGGCCTTGTCGCCGACGGGCAGGAGCGGGTCGTAGCGTTCGAGATACGAGGCTTCGGGCAGGACCACATCCGAGAACCAGGCGGTATCGTTCATGATGATATCCACCGTGGCGATGAAATCCATCTTGCCGAAGGCTTCGAGAGTCTTGGCACGATCAGGCAGGGACAGGATCGGGTTCTGGCGCGAGATGAACCATCCATGCGCCTGGTACGGTTCGCCCGTGAGGATGGCGTCGCGCAGTTCCTGGAAGACACCCAATTTCAGCGGGACAAGCGGATACTTCCACGGCGCGCCGTCGAGGCGCAGCGCCGAAATGCGCGGGTACGGCGGTTGCTTTGGTGCACCCAAGCCCGCGCCCTCCGCCGCGACCTCCGCAGAAAGACAACCGCCAGCGGTGAGAACGTTTCCGCTCAAAGCGTTCAGTGTGGCAATCGCCCGCTCGGTTTGGAAAGAATTGATAAAGTTGGAAGTCCGCCAGCCAGGATGCGCCAGCGCGTTGTGTTTTGCAGCCGCGTATTCGCGCGCGATCCGCTCGATGGTTGCGGCAGGTATGCCTGTGATCTGCTCCGCCCAGGCGGGCGTGTACTTTTGCATCTCAGCGACAATCCCGTCGCACCCGACCGTGTACTTTTTGACGAAGTCGCAGTCCGCCAGTTCGTTCTGGGTGATGATGTTGATCATCGCCAGCAGGAAGGCTGAGTCCGTGCCAGGGCGGATGGGAATCCACTCGGTCGCTTTCGAGGCGGTCTTTGTGTAGCGCGGGTCGAGGTAGACAAGTTTCGCGCCGCGATCAATTGCGTGCGCCAGTTCGCCCGTCTCGGAAGTCGAGATGGCTTCCATCATGTTGCGTCCCACCATCAGGATGAACTCAACATCCTCGTAGTTGCGGGCAGGTTCTTCGACACCGTACGTCAACTGGAAGGCGGTAATCATCGCATTGAAGCACAGTGAGCGTTGCGTGCCATAATTTGGCGAGCCGAACGCGTACAGTAGGTTCTCAAACTGTACCTGACTCAAATTATGCGTGGACGAAAAGACCATCGCCTCAGGCCCGTATTGCTCCTTGATCTTGAGCATGTTCGCGGCGACGATGTCCAGCGCTTCCTCCCACGACGCTTTGCGGAAGAGGCCTTCGCCGCGTTTTCCCACCCTGACGAGGGGAGTCAGCACGCGGTCGGGATCGTAGGTGTTCATCAGCCCCGATTGCCCGCGCGGACAGAGTTTCCCGCGCGAGTGCGGATGCTCGGGGTTTCCGTCCAATTTGACGACTTTCCCATCCACCACCTTTGCGACCAGTCCGCAGCGCCACACGCACATCTCGCACATGGAGGGGATGAAGCCGTCGCCCTCCGCGTTGAGATGACCCGCGCCACGCGCCGCCTGCGCCACCTTCGGCGGGAGCATGGACCCGACGGCCAGCGCGCCCGCCGTCGCCGCTCCCATCTTTAGAAAATCTCTTCTTGAGATTGTTTGTGTCATAGTTTCTCCAGTGTTCAGTCATCAGTTATCAGTGATCATTTTTCATGTCACTGATAACTGAACACTGATTACTGATTACTCGCTTTTCTCTTTCCTCTGCCATCCCACGCGGTCGATCAAATAGAAGAGCAACAGCGACATTAAGAAGAACATCAGAATGAACAGGAAGGGACTGACATTCCACAGGTCGGGAATGATCGTATTGCCATAATTCGCCAACGCGGAAATCTGGGGAAAAACTTGTTGATAGGTCAAGCCGTAAATCACAGCGCCAGTCAAAAAGCCAAGCAGGCCAGGGACAATGTAATCCAATTTACCTTCGCCGCCACCGGCAGCGCAAGTGCCTGGTCAGTATCCTGTGAGTGCCATGCCCACGCCGAATATCAACCCGCCCACGAGATTACCAACAATGTATGTGGCGGGGACGTTCGGAAATTCGATCAATCCCAGCCCGCGCAGGGCGTACAGTCCACTCATGGAGACCACCAGCGCGGTCATCATGAATTTCAGCACCGCCAGGTCCGTAAAGCGGAACACGTTCACAATCTTGTGATATTTAGTCAGCCCCGCCTTGTTCAGTGCGAAGCCGAAGAAGACGCCAAAGACCAGGGGAAGCACAACGGTTGTCATGTCAGTCTCCTAATAATTCTTCCGATAGATGATGAGCGCCGTCAGAATGCCCGAAGCGAACATGCCCATGATGAACAGGAACGCCGCAGGAGCCAGCAACATGCCGCCCGAAATGGCGAGTCCGCTCGTGCAACCGCCCGCGATACCTGCCGCATATTCCAGAATGATCGCGCCGATGAAAGCCAGCACCCAGCGCTTCCACACCTGCGGACCGAAGATCCGCTTCCATTGTGCGTCCGAATTGGCCGCGCCTTTTTTGCCCCACAGCAGCGTCCCGCTCGTGGCCGCGCCGATCATCCCGCCGAAGAACAGGCCGATCAACATCAGCACACCGTACGAAATGCCAGGCGGCATGATGAAATTGAAATACATGTTGTCGAACGCCGCGGGTGCGATCCATTTGCCGATCATGCCCGCGATATTTTCAAACGCGCCCGACGCGCCCAGCAAACTATCGCTTGCCCATACAGCGCCGATGCCCACCAGTCCGAGCAGGATGCCTGCCACGTATGGTGACCATTCATCCTTACGGATATAGTTCAAAATGTATTTCATGTTTACTCCTCATCCTTCTTGACAACGGCGTCCATTAGGTCGAGCACCTTGTCCGCTTTTTTGTTTTCCAAAACATTCTTCAGAGATTTGCGTGCGCCTGCCTTGAGTCCCGCGATCCTCGGCAGCATCTCGACCACGTCAGCGGGATATTCATCTTCGACCTTGCGTGTATCGCCGAACTTCACATTGACCAGTTTCTCGCGCGTGACGACAAACCCGCCGCCGCCGACCACTAACAGGCCGATCATGCCCATCAAAATCATGTTGCCCCAGTTTGTCGGTTTTTTGCCCAACACGATCTCATCGTAACTCTGGGCGTAGTTGATAGTGTTGGGATCATCCACCACGATTTCATTGCAGGTTGACGACGCAACGGGAGCGGACTCCGCGCTGACAGGTGCAGCCGCATCCGACCCACCCGCGGCGGGCGCGGCCGTCCCCGAACCGATCTCCACCCCCAACGCGTCCGCGTAGATCTTGGCACGGGCATCCAAATCCGCGACGTGGCACTGCTGGCAGGCCGCGTTGATGTCTGAAAGCGGAGCCACCATCCCTTCGTGCGCGGCGGTTTTGTCCTTGGCTTGATTGTTCCCCGCGTGGCAGATGTAACAGAAATCGCCGAACGCGTGCGACTGATGCCAGCCCGTCCCGTCTGCATTGACAGGATCCTGTCCCTGCACTTCATGACAGTTCTTGCAGGAGGATGCCTGCGAACCGCATTGGGCTTGGGCGGGTGAGGCCGTTGCTAAAAAAATGCTGGTGGCGATGACAACTGCCAGTCCAGCAACAAGGAAATAAAGAGCGGCTTTCTTGTGTTGCATTGTGTCTCCTCAAATTAATAAGTCACGCCAGGCGCGTGACTTGCAGAGTTTCGATTAAATTTGCCCTGACCGTGATGCTGTCTCGAAGAACGCCGCGCAGGATGTCGAGTACTTCGATCAGGCGAACATCGGCCAGTTCGTACGTGATGGTGACTCCCTGCCGCGTGGTGCGGACCAACCCCAGATTGCGCAGGATCTTGAGATGACGGGAAATTTTAGGTTGTGTTGTGCTGAGTTGGTGGGTAAGTTCTGTCACGTTATAGGGATGTTCGTTCAATTTGTACAAGATAAGAATGCGCGTTGGATCCACAAAGGCGTTACATAAATTTGCCTCGAGTTGTGATACTTCCTGGGTCGGAATTTGCTGAAGCATTTCTATTCTCGGTTATGTTCGAATAAACACATATAGTCATGTTCATTGTAGCGATATGAGCAAGGGGCGAGTAGTGAAAACCGTCCTTTATATTGTGATTAATGTAACATAATGATTGTACAAAACCGATATAACAACCATAAAATAAACAATTTATTGGTTGTACATTGCAAATTTGCATAAGTGCAGGATAGTTTGCTCTTGACCCATGCTTGGAAAAACATGCTGGCTATAAATATCTTCTATACCTCGCTATAGATTATCAGTTTTGACTTTGTGATACTTATCACTTGTTGCGACTCATGGGAAGAGTTAATCTATATATGAATTCAACAACCTGTGAAATAAATGATATTGCCTACTCTTCCCCCCGAAATTAAACAGCAAGCCGAACACCAGGCCGCGCATTGCCGCGTGATGGGCAATCCCCAGAGAATCATGATCCTGTGGCTCCTGGTAGAACGGGAACGGACCGTCACTGAGATTGCCCTTGCAATTGGCGCATCCCTGCAAAGCGCCTCGCACCATCTGCGTATCCTGGAATTCAGCAACATGGTGAAGACTCGCCGTGAGCATCACAATGTTTTTTATCATCTTATCAACAACGAGATAGTGAAACGCTGTCCCGTTTTGATAAATTGCCCAATTGTTGAAACCCAAGAAGTATCTCTCATCTGATCACAAATTGATTCACAAAGGAGAATCTTATGACCACCCCTGAACTGACCAACATCCAGGCCGCCAAAGTCGTTGACGCGCGCGCCATGTCCTGCCCAGGTCCCCTGCTCGAAGCCAAGAAGGGGATTGCCACCGTCAAGGTTGGCGAAGTACTCGAGATCTGGTCGGGCGACGCCAATACCAAGAACGATATGCCGCGCTGGTGCGAGAAAGTCGGACATGAGTTTTTGGGCATGTTGCCAGGCGAGGGCTACGAGCGGCTCTTTATCCGCCGCGCGAAATAACAACACA
>QZIJ01000065.1 GCA_003598975.1 Anaerolineaceae bacterium
TTCTGTCGAACCCCATTGTGTCGCATCCTCGGCCTTGCGGCCGATTGATCCTTTTCAGGAACAATGAGATAGGTATTTTTAAGTTAATGTGTTTGACGAGAGACCAGTCGACACCAGTCGCCCGCTATGCCAAGTGGAAAGATATTCCTTCGCGCCAAGGAAGTCAAACACGCCAAGCGATAGCAATGTCATTTTATAAGTGCTTGTCAGACAAGTCCATTTTTTGCGTTGTCAGACACAAAAAATCCGACCACACGGGTCGGATTTTTTTATTGAGGAGTCTTATTCCTGCCCTCTGCCGTCTTCAATTAGCCTTTGCTCTTTCAAATATCGGGTTACGGCATACCACGCAGCGTTAATTACAGGAATGAGCAATGCCCAACGCTGGTCATTCTCAATGTAAGCGATCAAGAGTGGCAAAACCGACGATACGGCTGAGTAAAAGAATACGACTACCAGATGCTTCAATGCTTCTTGTTGAGGTATAGTCATAGTGGTTTGTTAAATTCCTTTAAGGATTTTTAATCCTTCTTCAATTTTTTTTACTCCTTCTTCGACCTGCGAAGGAGGCGGTGTCTGCGGACTGGCCATCGCGACTAGCTCATCAATTATTTTTTTATCGCGTGCCGGGCAGTTCGGCTTTTTCGAAAATATTTCGAAGTGGCCGACGATGTGCCCGCGGTCGATTGGAATCTGCCATCGTTGGCAAATCTCCCGGATCAAGGCTGCACTCGCTTGTTTCATCGCGTCTGTCCAAACATCATCCGGCTTTCCTTCGTGCTCGATGCCTATCGTATAAAGATTAGGGTTGATGTTCGGCTTTATAAGTTTCCAAACCGGCGCGTCTACCCGGCCCGCATGCCAGGCAGTATCTTCTTCTTTCACGTATTGGTGGACTTCGCCGGTTCGCCCGACCCCGTAGTGTGCGCTCACCTGCGAAGCTGGGTTTGCGAACCACGAGTCAGTGCCCACCAGGGTGCCATCCATAATATGAATGACCACGCCTTCCGGCCGGTAGCCTTTTCTCCCGGCCCAAAAGTTGGGTGACTTTTTTTGAACGATGTTCATGGTTTTATTTGTTAAGGGTAATTAATAGATTGAGCAGAGCTGCGATGAGCCCGCCGATCGAGGCTGTGGCGACAATCCAGAAAAACCGTTTGAGCCAATCGACATCAGTGCCTACCCGCGTCAGTTTCTGATCGATGTGGGGCAGATGGTTGTTCTTGATCTCGTCGACGCTTTTTTCGAGGTTGTCGAGCCTCTTGTCCTGCATTTGGTTTTGGTAATTTGGGTGTTCCATAACTGATTTGCTTTTTGAGCCGAGTGTAAGCTACAACATAAGGGCCTATGTCTACCGCTCAAAAATGGTTATTTGGTGCATTGGCGGTGTTTACGGTGGTGAGTCTCGGCATCGGGCTGTATCTGTGGTTGAATTTCGATCCAATGGTTCGGGATTCGCTCGACTCCAATCGTCTCCGCGAAATGCGCCAGCAAAATTCACCAAGTGCGTCATTGCCCTGAACCCTGTCTCATCTGTCGCAAATCTGTCTGACCAAGCTCTTGGTTTGGGAACATTTGTCCGATCGTTGCGAGCGGGTCTTCTTTTCCTGCTCGGATAGAACGCAGGCTGTCCTTTGTCAGTTTTGGATTTAGCTGAGGCGCTGTCCCTTTCCTTTCCGCTTTCCCGGCCTGCTCGTCGTAGACCGACCTTTGCAGCCGGGCAATGTCTTGTGGCTGGAATGTCACCGACGAACTTATTTTTTGCGCTTCCTGCGGATCGTCTTGTGCGAGGTAAGGCAGGATGTCCGGCAATATTTTTTCAGCTGACGCGTTCCAGTTTTCAATGATTGCCGTCGCAGTTTTTATATCATTCTCCTCAATCGCCCGCTTAGCCTGCTCGCGCGCGGTGCTGTATCCGACTACTGCTTCGTCTTTCAGATTCCATGCTTGGTTTCGCTTCTCGCCTCCGGCGGATCGATAGAATCGTTGGGCTGTGCTTTGCAGAATTTTTGCCGGGTCTATCGCTTCGCGACCGAAGCCTCCGAGCAAACCGCCAAGCCCGTAGGCCATCTTCATTGGCGACACACCGAGTGCTCGACCTACGACCACCGCCGCCTGCGGTGTTTTTTCGTCGTACTGCTCGGTTGGCGAAACTTGTTCGAGGCGTCTCGGAACAATCGGGCCTCCAGTGAAGAATGATTGGTTGGTGGCAAGCTCGATCGGTGTTCGCAGAATCGGAGGCATTGCTCCGGAAAGGAATTGAGTTACGGATAGTTCACCATCACGTGTGAATGGGATCGGAGCCAGTTGGCTCATCCATTCCAGTGCGAGCTTGCTGAAGTTGCTGGGTTCACCCTTGCGGACATAGTCGAGAGCATACTCAATTGGGTTGTAGAAAATCTGCCCGACGTCGCCTTTTGGAATCAATACCATCTTAGGCACACGATTGCCCTGCTCATCCTTTTCTTCGCCGACAATAATTGGGAAGTAGGTATCTTTGATCCAGCGAGGTACATCTTCATAGAGGTCTGGGAAGTTCAGTGAGTTCCAGAAATATGTCGTCACTCCTGGTGCGACAATTAATGCGCCCGCTTTTGCTGAAGCTTTGACCGGACTTTCTTTAAACACACGGGCTGTGTTGAGTAGTGCTTGCCATCGCGCGTTCACAAACGGCACCCACATATTTATGATTCGCATCTCTTGACCAGATTTGGCGAAATCGATCGTCGCATTGCGGGCTTCGAATGCTGCCTCGAAGCCGGTCGCTCCCCCCTTCAATGCGCGCTTATATACGCCGAGGCGCGGGGCAAGCTCTATAGCTTCCGCAAAATTGCTTATAAGGTTGAAGGGATTCACGACTGCTTTGGTTCGTTTCCACCACGTTGGTTCAAACAGTTGTTTCTTCACACCGCTGATCTCGCGCGCTCCCTGGATGAAGCCACCAAAGCCTCCGCCATTGCGACTGAATTCTTCAAGCAGTTTTGAATCCCAGCCAAATGCTCCTTTGAGACCTTGAGCAAAGCCGGTGATCCAGTCGGCCGGGTTGAACCCGTACTTTGAAGTCATGACTGCCATCTGAGCATCGCGCACTGCATTTGAAAGGGAGAACGGTATATATAGTGTGGTCGCTCCCTTCCTGAATGCGCCGGAGGTAAATTTCACAAAGTTGCCGAGCATACCAGCTTCGACCTCATTCATTTGATGCATTGCCCAAGAGAGTTCTTCTGGTACAACCCATTTCGTATTCTTTCCATCCACGAATACGCTGATGGAACCCCAGCCTTTTGGCACGCGCGCATCTTTAGCCAGAGGCTGTATAAGCTCTTTGGCTTCGGGCAACACCTCACGGATGTTGATGAGTTTGCGGGCTACGTCGTTACGCTTGGCAAGGTTTACCGCGTTCGATAGTTTGTCGATGATTGCTTCGAACGGATCACGGATTATTTTTTCCGTACCTTCAAGACCCTTAACGATGCCTTGCTTGCTTACGGAGAAGATCTCGCCGCCTTTCGGCAGACTGTCTACGAATGCAGAATCTGGCAAATAATCGAGAACTTGGAACGGAATCCAATGCTTATTTTTTGCCACGATCGAATTGTATGCCTGTTTCGATATAAGCCCCGATTCTGCAGCTGGCCGGAGGATCGCTTCGTCAGCCCATTTCTGTATCGCTTGTTCTGCGGTTTCGAATTGTTTGAAGATGCCGGGGCCGACTTTTGTTTTGAGTTCGTCCATAGCTTGTTTTGCGGTATCGGCTGTGACTCCGGCTGGGTTGGCGAATCCGCGCTCGGCTCGTTCAAGAGCTCGGCGCGACAAAACAAAGCGAGTGAAATCAGCACGCTCTTTTCTCAATGGCGAAATAACTTTTTGGAGATCGTTTAAGAATGACTCAACCGTTCCCATGCGCCCCGCGTACATTCGCGCTGCGGTGTATGCGCTTGAGTTAATATCGATTGGCTTTCCAGCCATGTCACTTACCATTTCTTCGAACCGTTTGATTGGAGCAAAGCGATCGCTAAATGCTTCGGTGAATTTTTTCGGTACGCTCTTTATCCACTCGAGCAAATTCTTTGGCGTGCTGGTTTTTCCGACCATGCCGTCTATAGCTTCCAATGCGCTCCCTTTCGGGGAATCCGGAACTCCAGATAAAGGCACCTCAGTTGGAGCACGAGGAGGAGTCGGAGGTGGAGGTTTAAGCTCGTCTGCTCTAGGTTTTGGCGGTGCTACTTTCTTTCCTGCTTTGATTACAGGGTGTCCTTTGGAGTTGATGGTTTCTATCGCTTCCTCGGCATTTGAGGTGAGATTGCGCGGGCCAGTGACTTTGAATTTTTCAGGATTCAAGATTTCTACTTCGTCGCCGTAGTGGACGGCATCATATCCTCGCTTACGAAGTTCATCGCGTGCGAGTTTTGATTCTTGTGCGTTCGTTGATTTGCCAATTGTCTTTGCCCATTCTTCGCTCGATACGCTCAGGGTTTTTACTTTCTGCGTAGGTTCAACTCGCAAAATTGCATCGCCATACATTGAAGCTTCCTGTACAGTCGGTGCGACATAGAAAGAGTCAGGTGCTTCCGCGAAGCCTTTCTTATTGAGCTTAGTATCTATTCCATTCTTCAGTATCGATTCCGCATTTTCTTTTGTAGTGCCGTGGTAAAGATTTTTTTCAAGATCAATAAGCTCAGATTCTCTTGTTTGTATATCCTTCTTAATTAAGGTCAGTAATCCATCGTCCTCTTTCCCCTCAATCGCTATCTCTAATTTCCGCTTGAGCTCAGGCAAAGACAAATCGGCATTTTCAAATTCCATCAGATTGCGCCCTTCTTTCTCGAAGTAGTTTACCGGCTTCACCGATTTTATAACTTCTTCCGCGCTCTTTACTGCCTCCGTGATTGGCTTCATTTCTTTTGCAATCGCAATGCCAGCCTTTTCTACGATTTTTTCTCCGCCTTCTTTAATAGCCTGCTCCGCAAGTTTCTTCCCGCCTTTTTCTACAATCAGCTTAGCGACGTCGTCACCGTATCTTTTAATAAGTTGTTCGCCGAGTTCTTCGGCCACTTTCTTCTTTGGGATGCCGGGGACAATATCAAGAGCGGTCAACGCGAAGCCAAGGGGCAGTCCATACTTCTTTGAAGCTTTGTCGCTCCCGCCGAATGTTTTAATTGTTTCTTCTCCGGTTCCGCGAATATCCTTAATAGGCTTGTCGCCCATAAGGAATTTTTCCAGCTTCGGAGCCACTCCTGTGCCAGGTATAAATTCTTTTTGATCCTGAAGCGAGAGCATCGCCGAAGCCGCGGCGCGATTGGGAGCACGAAGAACATCCTTACCAAAATTCAAGAGCGCTGTTCCGACTGTCTTCGTTGCTCCCGGCAGCTCGCGCACAAAATCTCGTACGCGCACTTCGTCAGGCACGGGTGCGAAAAAGTCGCCGATAGTCTTTTTTGTCTTCTCGGCTGCTTTCTTAAATGGTGAGGTAATTTTGTTCCAGAAGTTCATAGTAGTTTTAGACTCCAATACGGAAGAGTCGTCCGAGGAATCCGCCGACGCCCCCCGCGGTTTTAATTCGCCATTCGTCATCAATTATTTCTGATGCAGACTTCTTTGAGTCAGTGAACTGGACGCTTCCATAGACCTGCTTCAGCTGTTCAGCGTTGTATCCTTCTTTCCATGCATCGCGGACTTCTCGACGGAAAGTACCCTCGGCAGTCGTGCCTGATGCTTTGGCCGGAGCTGCTTTTTCTGGCGACTGTTTTCTCAGGTATGCGATTTCAGATTCAAGCTGAACGGCCAGATCCCCGCTATAGCCCAGTCGAGTCGGGTCATCGATCCCTTGGCTAAGCAAGCGTTCGGCAGTTGCTCTCAGGGATGGGTCTGGCTCCAAACCCTGCGATATTCGGGCAGAAAATCGCTCACCGGCCGTAGTACTGCCACCTCCGCTCTTAGCAGCCTCTTTTGCCCGCTGATCGGCTTCCTGGAGCTTAAGCATGAATTCCATCTCCCAGTGCTGCTCGTCGCTTTCGTGATCTAATTCGGTACGGAGGGTATCTTTATAGTCGCTTAATTGCTTTGTTAGATTGGCCAGATTATATTTGAGCTCGTCGACTTCGCGCTCTTTTTCTCCCGTTTCTGCCGCTACTTTTTTCGTCACTTCATCAAGAGTTGTATTGTATTGGCCCGCCAAACTATTTCGCTCGTCCACATAGTTATTGATTGTGGAGTTGGCCAGCCGTTCGATCTCGGAGGATTCTCCGGTAATCGTGGCTGCAGAATAGTATGGATTGCGCCGGGTTTTACTGATTGATTCATCGCGTGTTCCTTTTTCGGTGGCGATCTTTGTGTCTAGGTTTGCGATCTTCGTTTTCATTGCTCCCAAACCCTGAGCGCTGTATTCCTGATCGTATCGGGTGGTGTAGTAATTTTTCAGTGCGCCCTGCGCGCTATCAAGCTTTTGCTGGGCAGTGCCAATCTGAGTCTGAAGCGACGACAAATCATAGCCAGCGGGATTGCCGGTCTGATCCGGCGATGAAGCCGGTGACTTGGAACTTTTGCCGAACTGCTCGAACTGTCGGCGAAACTCATTCCAGTCTATGTTTGTTGCGCTGTTGTTTGCCATAAAATTTATATTCTGGGATTTTTATTTTCTGTGATTTTTCCGGTTTTGAGATCAATATCGTACTGCCTGCTTGGATCAAGACCGTATTTCGGAAAGCGGCTGATGATGTACTGCTGCTTCTGAGCTTCAAGCGCCTGCGCGATCAGCTTATACTGGTGAATCATCTCTTGCCGTTTGCGTATTTCCTCCAGATCTTCCTTGTTAATTTTTTTTGTAAACATGGGGGTGTTTTAAGTGATTAATTTATTTTAGATGTCATCGAACCATGCGACCGCATGCCAGCTGAATCCGTTATAAATCATGAGCCTGCCGCCTGCTCCCATTCCTGAGGGGCTTGGGTCGTAATACATCTCCCCGTTTGAAGGACTGCTCGGCTCATTGCTTCCAATCCGGAACGAAGTTTGAACATCTACGAAGCCTCCGCTGATCGCGTTATTCCCATACAGGCGAAGGATGTCGTTTCCGCTTGCTGCTTTGAAAAAAATCCGATCATTGGCTGTTGTATCGATGACGAGTGGCCGGTTGCCGGAATCATCTACCCACATTCGTGCGTAGCCGTGTACACCGTCATCAAGCATGAGTCCGTGCCCCGGCCCGGCCTGCAGCCCATAAATCGGAACACCGCCGATACTTCGCAGATATCCTATTCGGATTCCGCCGTACGGAGTTCCCAGGTATCCGGTCGAGGTCAGATTGATTACTCCCGCTGTAATCTTGTCCGCAGCCACATTTGCGATTTTTGCGTTATCAATCGTGGCATTGGCAATCTTGGCGTTAGTAATCGTGGCGTCCTGAATCTTTGCGGCTGTTACAGCTAAGTTTTCAATATTTGCGTTCTTCACTTCTGCAAGTCCGATCTTTGCGGAAGTGATGTTTGCATCCGCAATTTTGGCCGTGGTGATCTGGGCGTCTCCGATTTTTGCGGACTGAATCGTGGCATCTACTATTTTTGCATTCGTCACGATAGCGTTTCCCAGATGGGCATTTTGAATCACTCCGGTGCCGATGTGCGCGCTGATGATTACCGCATCATCAATCTGGGCTGAAAGTGTAACCACTGCTTCGGTTTGAATGAGCTTAGATGCATTGACTGCTCCGTTCTTTATCTTCGCGGTGGCTACCGCAGCGTTTGCGAGCTTTTGTTCAGTAACCGCCAAGGCGTCAAGATGCTCAGTAAGGATGGCTTGGTCAATTATTTTTTCAGAACTGACTGAATCGTCGGCCAGGGCCAGTGTTCCAATCGCTCCTGTCTTGATCTGCACTGAATCGATTGAGGACGGCGCGAGCAACGGCGAATTCTGACCGTCATGAGTGTGCGGCGGAATTTCAGGAAATGGCTGATCATCCACTTCTTGGTTGCCGAATATTTTTTGTAAGAATTCGCTCATAGCTTTATAAGATTCCTATTGGCTCAAAGTAGGTACTGGCAGCGACAATCTCTGGCGTGTTATTCCCTGAGGGGTGTAAATCAAACGCCAGCTCGAATGTCTCGCCTTTACCTTTTTCTTTTTCCTCCTCGTCTCCGGTTTCGACCGTGAATACGACTTTTGTATTGCCTTCTTTGTCAAAGCTATCTGCTCCGTCTTCCAGATATGCCTGCTTCCAGGCACCCTGCTCGTTAATGCGGTAGTAAGTTTTTAGCCAGCATTGAGAAGGCAAAGGTTTGGTTAGAAGTTTTATGTGGCGGAAGCCTTTCTGTAGTTCCGGTTCGCCAGCGTCGAAGACCAGTCCCTCGTATCGTGCGTCTGCTTTATTGTCAGGATCGACTGTGTCCACGCCATAAGTTGATCCGTCTTTCCACGATGCGAAGGGCTGATCTCCGTATACAGTCACCGCGCCAATTTCAACGCCGGTGAGTTTTCCGTGCGATGGAATATATTCAAGGTTCATCGAATACGGTTCGTTTTTGCTTAGTCGCCCGTAGGAATACAGTCCGCATTTATCTGAGCCAGTTACTCCCATCAGAGCTACGCCTTTAAGATTTGCCACCGCTCCGGGGTTTACCCAACCACCACCAGGGAATGCTTTGAAGCGCAGAATGTTTACCGTGTCCCAGTAGTAAAGCCCGCCGCTGATGCCTGCCTGCACCATAATGAAGTCAGTTTGGATCATCGCGTTGACTCCTTTTTCAGCGATCATGCGTCGCAGAATCCAAGAGGGTTGCTGCTTGTCCCATGTCCACAGCCAGCCTTCTTCAATCTTGTCGCCTTTGGTCGAACCAATAATTGCGATCTGATCTTGTGGCAACAAAGTTTTAGTTCGGTTGCCCGCAATAAGATCGAGGGCCTGATTGTTGAAGTTGCCTTCGTAGTCCACCAGCGCGATGTATCGGCCGTCGCAAATCTGGAGAACGCCAACCGCTATCGTCATGGTGTGCCATGCGGGATCGCCGTTTAATGTGCCGAATGTTTCTACGCTGCCAGGAAATGAACCGGAGAAAGGAATGCGCTTGAGTTTTGTCTCAGTTGCCCAATAGAGGTATGGCACATAGCTTCCTGATCCGTTGTTGTTGGTGTACTCAGCTGCACCCATGATCTTGCCGTCGGGGTCGGTGTATCTCAGTACCCATGCTGATGCGGGTGTATCTTTGCTGTAGATATTTCCGGTGTTGCCGAAGCCGTACAATTTTCCATTTGAAGCTGGCACGAAAAACAGAATGAGGTCAGTGACGACACTTCCGGAATCTTTTTCAAGTGCTTGATTGCACTTCAGAGTGTCCGCGCCGTTTCGGATGTCGAGGCCATAGCCAAATCTAAACGCACCAGTCACGCCCTTGTAGGCATCGTCTGCGATACCTCCGCGGAAACCTTTTATTCTGTATGCGTTAAGTGCCATAGTTTTTAATCCTGAGGATTACTATTCTTGTAGAGAAAGCGTGAGCTCGTTGCCTGGCCGGTGAATCCGGCCTCTCCACCTTCCTCATCCTGGCGATCTTTTATTTGCTGGAGAATTGCAGTCGCTTCAAGAATTTGTTTGTCGGCATCAGTGCCACGGTTCGGTTCTTTCTTCAGGCATATGCCGAGAGCAAGCTTGATGATTGCTTCTTCCATTTCTTCGGGCGTGATCGGTTCGTCGGTATCATTCACCAGAGGAACAGGACGCCTGCGATAATAGATATCGATGAGCTTGCCGTCTTCGAGTGGCGTGGGTTTGACCAGATACTGATCGCCGAGAATGCAGAACACGCGCTCCCATACATGATTTCCGCTTTGGTAATTTTCAACATTCGTTTTTGCATGCTCTTGGCCGTCGACTTTGATAAACATCATTCCGCCGGGCTTATAGTCGAAGGGCAGGAAATATGCCTCGATATCCTTCTCCGTCAGCTGCGTTGAGTGATGATTGAGAAAGTTCCACTTGGCGAAGTTGCATGCCCGAACAATGGATTTATTAATCCATCTTTTTTTATCGACTTCACTCCAAAACCCGGTGGTTTTGGCCGCCGACATTCGTGCGTTGAGATCTTGTAGGAATTCTTGTAATTGCATGGTGTTAGGGAAGAAGCTTCCCGGTTGATCGGTATCGTTTTACGTACTCGAGCAAATTGTCACCGGGGCAATTTGTGGAGTCTGGAGTTTCGCGGTGTCCAAGCACCCGTTCTTTGGGGATACCTCGTTCTTTTCTGATTGTGTCTAGGAGAATTTGCAGAGTTGCCAATTGCTCAGCGGTCGGTTGCTGGTTTCCGCTCGCCGGATGGAAGTCACCACACATCGCAATACCGATAGAGCGATAGTTCATCTTTTGCGTATCGGCATGAGCCCCGATCTTGTTTTCTGGACGGCCCGCAATGTGTACGCCGTTGCCATCCAATGCTCCCGCTATCCAGTGGTGATATGCGATATCTCCCCAGCCGATTCCTATGTGGTTATTTTTTATCGTGCTGAAGTGTGTCGAGTCGCGCGGTGTCGCAGAGTGATGGACGATAATAAATTCCGGGTAATTTGATTTATCGAATTTCGCAATATCTTTTTTCGTTGATCGGAATGTGCGGAGCGTGTCCCACACCACTACGAGCTTTGCGGCAAATTCTCCGGAGTTCTTCACATAGTCCCAAGGCAGTTTGTATTGGCCATCCCAGGATGATTGGCTCTCTAAGACTAGGCCAAGCTTGCTTGATGTCGTCCAACCCTCGCGGTCGACGATCTCTTGCACAATCTCGCGCAGATCGGGCGATTCATACACGCTGTTGGCTGACCAATGGATTCCGACAAAGACTCCGGCCACTGTTTCTCCAATAGTCCATTCGGCCAATGCATTTGTTTTCTGCCGAGTCGATGGTCTATTTGATCCGTTGCTGGCGAAGACTGGAGCATCATCTTCCGCAAATCCCTTAATAATGAGATGCGGGAATCGATTGTTCTGATCTGCCTGCGTAAGCAGAAGGTACGCGCCGATGATGTTTGCGTATCGAGGAATGGCGAGCGAGCTGAATATAAAGCTGCCGTCATTTACCGATGGCCCATCGTCGCCGAGGGTTATCACGTTGCCGGTCGGACTCGACTGCCATGTGGTCTTATCTGTTTCCATCCCATCGCGGTCAGTGCCAGCGATAGTGCCGATGCTTACATTTTTCGTTGTGTACCAGACTTCAAGTTCGGCCTGATAGCCGTCGCCCTTACTCCGGTCATAGCAAGTTTCAGCCTGGTTCGAGGAAGATCCATTGTCTTCTATTATTAAGGCGAGAGCGTTGCCGGGTTTCCAACCGTTTTGGGCAACGATTTCTTCAATGATCAGTTTGAGGTTTGGTGTCTGCGTCCATTCGTGAACTTCCCATTTTTTGATGATGTGCCAGGCGACAGTGTTTACTGTTTTCGTTCTCTGGCTGGGACGCGAGGTTTGAGTGAATGGTTTTGTATCCGGTTCTTTTATTCCTTTTACAATGAGCTTCACATCCGGGTCTGCGCCGTCCGTGACCGATGGTCGAACCCTCAGCCGGGCCAGGACAATCTTTGAGTTCCGCGGAATGCTCAGATTGCGGAAACGAAACGTGCCGGAATACACCGAACCACTCACGTTGCCGAGAGTAATTACGTTGCTGCCATTGCCGTTGCCGTTCCAGGTTGTTGCATCCTGTTCACGGCCGTCATCGACGTTTTCAGCAACTTTGCTTTGAAGCTTGGCAACATAATTCATCGGCATAACTACGCTTTGCGTAAGGCAATGAGCGGCACGTTCAGGCTCCAATCCGTAGGGCTTGCTGTCGGAAATGTTGCTGGCAGCGCACCGTAGCTTTGCGTTACCGCGTAGCCCAGGTACGGCGTGCCGGTCAGTCCGTTGTCAAAACCGAGGAATGTCGCCATCGCGTCTGCTGCAGGAATTGCTGCAAGCACGAGTGCGGTTGTGTCCTGGCCTACAAAAGCGAGCCAGTAAAGTTTCCCGCCTTTGAGCGTGAGATTGATCGTGAGTTCTTTAAGCCCCGTCGTGTTCACATCTACCTCTCCCGCATCAAGTACGAGCTTTGCCGGATAAACACTTCCGTCTCCCTTGTCTTCGTACACACCGAGACGAGCCTTCGGAGTTGTGCCGCTGGCAAGAGTCGTGACGCGGATTGCTATCCGGTCAAACTTTTGTGTCTTCGGGACAAAGAATGGAAAGGCGCGCAGTGAGTTTGCAGACGCTGCCGACTGCGTGGTCACTGTTCCGCCTGTCACGAATGGCCCGAAGTATCTGCCGGTTTTTCTGAATCGCAGGAAGTTGAAGTCTCCCTGTTGAGGAATAAAATCTGACATAGGAGCTTATTGCTCAACGATCAGCTCGACTTTGTCGCCGGTGACTTCTGCATCAATGTAGCCTTTGTTCGCATTGCTGATGCGGAGCTTCACCGCTTCGCCTGGCTCTAGGGTAAATTTTCCCGCCTGAGCCTGGGGTGCGGACTCTCCGACTTTAATCGCGCCGAGATTTGTGCGCTTTGCCTTTACGACAAGTTCGCACCCTTCTCCGACTGCAATGTCGGGAAGCTGCACGGCAGTGCCTGCGCTGGCCACGGTCGCTTCGTTCACTGCGAATTTTGATTTACTTTCTATCGCCATATCGTTGTGCCTTATGGTTGGTTGATAATGGTTCGACCTTTAACGAGCCGGGAGTTTAGAACTTCGGCTCTTTCTTTTTTGTTTTCCCCTCGGTTTTGTTTTCTTTTCCAGCGGAGGAGTCTGATCCTTCTTCTTTGCCTTTAAGCGCCATCTCTCTGCGCTTCAGATCTTCTTCTTTCTCTTTCAATTCGGATTCCTTTTCTGACAATGACTTTGCTTCAAGAGCTGAAGTCACTGCCTTCGTGACTTCCTGATAGTCGATGCCAACAAACGGAGAGTTGTCCAAGAAGTCCTGCTCTGCCGAATCCTTCGTCTCGTAGATGCCGTTCTTGAATTCGATTGTCTTGCCTGGACGCGTTACCGCCATTCCGTTGATGATTTCAGTCACGGTCGGGATCATCACGATCGCGTAATGCTGTCCGTAACGGGTTGCGTAACGCTTGCTCTTTGTCTTCGGCTTTTCGGCCGTCGATGCTTGATTTTTTGCCATACGAATTAATGTGAAATTATTTTTGTAATAACCGCGGAATCGACCTTTCATTTTCCGCGGAAAACCCCTCAAGGGCTTTCCACTCGGTCAGGCGGGTTCGGAAAGCATGCCCGTCCGACCGAGACTTGAAGGATTGCTTAAGCGAACTTAACGATTGCGTGACGCTCTGGCTGTTCCATCTGGAGGCCACACTCGGTCAGGTATTCGTCTACTCGTGAGTCTTCGCCCGGTGCTTGTCGATTCGTGAGAAGCTTGCTGTCACGATTGGCGAGATATCGGTAGGTCAAAGCTTCCATGTCTACACCGACACCACTCTTGCCGTACAAATCTCCTGCGAGCAGATCGTGCTTGATGATGTTGAGCGTGCCGTGCGGAGAAAGATACTTAAGGATGGTTAATCCAAAAGTTTTTTCTCCCTGCAGTACCTGCAACTTGTCGTGAGCGAATCCGTTGATCTTGTCGATCACGTAACCTGAAGCAAGCAAGTATTTCTCAGTGTTGCCGTGAGCGAACAAGATTCTCAGGTAGCTGTTGAAGTCGTCGCGGGTTGCTACGTTGCTGGTGACTTGGCTGATGCGAGGGAGAACTCCGCCGGTAAATCGTTTCGGATGCGTACCGGAAGTAATGATCTCCTTTTTCCCGAATAGGAAAGCTCGCTCGATGTCTACCAAGTGCTCGATACCTTTCTTGCGAATCTGATAGTCAAAGTCGTTCTCCTTTGTCAGGCCCTTGGTGTTGCGTGAAGTTTCAGTGACTCCAATCGTAGTTCGGAAAATCTGGCAGTAGTTGAGCACTTCAGCGATCGTCGTTCCTTTCATTGTGCGGAGATCCGCACCTTCCTCGTTGGCATTACCAATGATCCAGACGATATCGTTCTGCTGAAGCAGACCGCCGCCTGAACCGCCGTCACCGATCTGGCGCACAAGGGTGAGGGTGTTGGTTGCCACGTTCGTTACAAGCATGACTTCGCCGGTCGGGTTGTTCGTACCCTGGGCCGACTTCACCACGAGCAAGACGTCGCCGATGCTGAAGTACGCACCGTTGGTCACAACCAGCGTGACTGCTGCTCCCTGGTTAGCCGAAACGATGTCTTCGCGTGCACCGAACTTATCTTCGAACCACTTGAAATCCGGATCGCTCGTTTCTTTTTTCTTCAGTGCCTTGCCTTGCTTGGTTGCTGGGTCTTTTCCAGCGTTCGTGAGAATGCCGAGCAGCGGATAACGCGCTACATCAAGAAGCGAGATTACATCCGCTACGTCGTACTTGCGCGTAACGCCCAAGTTCGCGGTTCCTCTGATTCCATTTGCTGATGACATATCTTGTTGTTAGTTGATTAATTAACTGATAGGAGGTTCGACCTTGCTATTTGAGGGTTTAAACCCCAAGGCCTCCTAAGGGGCCATTTGACCCGCTTGTTCCGAAGATGTTTTCGAGGCGGCGTTCTTCCGCACCCTTTTCTTCGCCCGGCGAGGTCGGAGCGCCCGCTCCTCTCTCGACTTGCGCTTTGGCTTTCTTGAGGCGAATCTTCTCAGTGTCAGAAACCTTTGTGTCTCCCTTTACCTTTCCAGCAAATCCGTCGACCTTCGCACACGCTTCTTTGAGCGGCATAACCGTTCCTTTTTGGGAAGCGGCGTCGATCAAAGACAGCACGAGTTCGCGGTACTCTGGACTGGTCTTTAGGAGAGGGTGATCTTTCTGAGCCTCTCGAATTTCTTGCGCGGCGGAATCTCGCATCCGGCTTCGCGCATCGTAGGTTTTGCCAACGATGCTTTGAACTGTCGTAACCATCCATTCTGCGAACTGCTTAGGAGTCATCTTTGCGAGTTCTTCGTCGTTAGGTACATCTACTCCTTCGCCCTTGCCTTCGTCATTTTCCTTTTTGGATTCAGGCTTGGTTTTCGTTCGCTTTGGCGGTTGGTTTTTTGTTTCGAGCTCCTCATACATTCGGATCACTTCCTCACGGCTTTTGCCGTGCCACTTGTTTTTCTGCTTGGATGCCTCGCCCCCTGCATCTTCCTCGGTTTCTTCCTCGTCTTCGGAATCGTCCGAGTCATCGTCATCCGATTCTTCTTCATCAGTTTCTTCGTCTTCGTCGGTTTCTTCTTCAGAATCTTCGGTGTCGGTGTCCTCGTCTTTTTCCTCACCCTCGTCTTCCTGGGTGTCTTCTTCTTCGGTATCCGTTTCCTCATCTTCCGAGTTTGCGTTGAGGAGAGCGTCGAGCTCCTTTTTACGATCTTGATTCATAAAAGCGCTTGTTAAATTGAATTTTTATTTACTAGGTTGGGGTTCGACCTTACCCCCAATGTTTTTGCCGCGTACTCCATAGGCATCGTGCTACTCCTGGCTAATTGCGCCTGCCGCTTCGTCTTTGTCACGAATGGCATCGTCGACCAACGCGAGAATTTTCTCGTAAGCGTTAGCATTGGCTCGGCGCTGAAGATAGTCGGAAGCAATTTGCTCGGCTGTCTTTCCCGAAATGTCAAAATCTCGGAGCTCCGCATATTCAATTGCGAGCTCTGCGCGAATTTTTGCTTCGAGCCATTTCCAGCCAGCCGTTCTGACCATCCCCAGCACCGCCAACCCTGTTTCAAATTTTTCCTCGTTGGTCTGCATACATTTATTGTTGTTCTTCTTCCGGTGCAGGCTCCGGCGGAAGATCCATCTCCGGCCCATTCGTCATGAGCCCGCCGAGATCTTTGCCACCGACATCGCTGTCCAGCATATCTTGAAGGGTGGCAATCAGGCTTTCCAATACTTCGCTGAAGTTTGATTTGCCGGATTGATAGGCTTCCTTTGCCGCGCCTATCACGCTTTCGACCTTTTTCCAGCGAGCTTCCATTTGCCCACTTTCTTCCCGGACAGGCTTTTGATTTTTGAAC
Organism: Anaerolineaceae bacterium; assembly: GCA_003598975.1. GTDB lineage: Bacteria > Chloroflexota > Anaerolineae > Anaerolineales > Villigracilaceae > Denitrolinea. The sequence continues at coordinate 16,009 of QZIJ01000065.1, forward strand.
TCGATCTTGTCGCCCTCTGGAAACCTTTCGTCAGCGAGATCATTCTTCTTTTTCATTTTTTTGTCTGGCATATGTGTGTGATTAAATTAATTAATTTTCGACCTTTTCGATGGTTAACTTGAGTTTGTGACCCAAGTCGATTTTGGAAGACTCCTCTTTGGAGAGGTAAATCGTGTGCACTCGGCCCTGATCTTCCTGCAGGGACACGATGCAGTCGCCGCCACTCAATGTCTTACTCAGTACAGTTGCGGTGATGACTTTGGTTGTCTGGTTATTTTTTGCCATAGCGTTATTGATTAATTGTTTTTTGACCTCGACCGATAAAAGGAATCCTCGACAGCACGCTTCTTAAGAAGCCGGGACGCGCTTGCGGAGTTGGCGGTGGTAATGCGTCCGGTGGAGCGCCTGCTTCTGATATCGGCGGAGGTTCTCCCGGCTGAATCACTGGCTCTTTGCCTTGAGTGGTTTCGTTTTTTTCTTCTCCGAGAATTACGACTCGATACGCCTCTTTGCCCATTTCTTCGAGGATCATTTCCTGAATCGCGCGCTTTCGCTTTTTCCACTGTTTGACTTCATCGGGGCTGTTCGGGTCAGGCTTGTCCTGTGCCACAAACTTGTCGTACAGGAGCAAAGACTGATTGAGCCGGGCCTGCTGATCGGGAGGCACGATCGGATCAACCGTCACTACGGCATCGACCTTTACTTCTTTGTCTGCCATTGTGAATTCCTTAAAGCTCACCTCGTCGCCGATTACGCGATACAATTTGTCTTCCTCGATAAATTCCTGGTTCATCTCTATCAGCATGTTGGCGAGGCTGCTGAGCGTCTCGGCTAAATTTTGCGAAAAAGAACTTAAACGCAGGTTGCTCTGGCCGATAAGCATGGCCACTTTGCCGAGCGGTTCATCCGAAGACTTTGGCATGCCCTGGGCATATTCGGAGATGGCGAGCGTCCGCTCGATCTCATCACGCAGGGCTCTTTCTTCGTTCACTCCCATGAGGCTGATGTCCGGCAGTCGTTCCACCACTACATCGTCCATCTTGCGAAGCTCCCACTTTGCGCCGGGTGCAAAAATGATGTCGTTTTTTGAAATGCCGGAGTCTTTGCGAATCTTAATTACCGGATCAAGCATGAGAATGACGTCGTCCATGCGCTGATTGCGAAGATCAGCAATTTCGACGATGGTCGTTTCAACCGGCTCAATGTGACCAATACCCCAAAGCTCCCAGTTGACTTCGTGATCGGCCAAGTTCAGGAAGATGCGGCCGTGGTTTACTTTCTTGTATGGATTCTCGTCATCGCGCATCAGCACTTCGCGATTGCCAAGAGTGATCAATTTTCCTTCTTCAAAGTCGTAACATTCCCACAATTCGATCTGTTTTTCAGGTTCATATTTTTCTCCGGTGACTTTAATTACTGAACTGGAAGCTTCCACCGATTCTGAACTTTGAATCTGGCCCATCTTTTTTGTGTTCACCTCGTATCGTTCCTTCTTCCAATCCTCGACCTGTTTTGCTTCGAGGAAATTCACATTTTTATAAAGTACGTTTTCGCCGCGAGCTTTTTCTTCGCGCTCGATCTTGTCTTTTGATTTCAAAATGCGGCGGATAAGCCACGGGCAATCTTCTTCCAAGTCTTCAGTTTCAGGAGCAGGCAAAATGTCCCACAGGTCGCAGATGGTAAGGAACGGGTCATCGTGATCAATGCTTTCGTCGGTAAGCCAGGTCAGCATGCCGATCCCGTTTCCATATGTAGAAGCAGACTTTACCCACTTGGGAAGTTTTTTCGACAGTTTAATAACGTCAAAGTCGTAGCCAACAAGATCATTCCAAGCGCCAATAGATTTTGATTCAGTATCTTTTTTGTCTCGCGGAAGAATGCGCGTCTTTCGTTTGGCGGTCGCAAGACGCGAGGCTACTGTTTCCACGATCTGGAATGCAATCGGAGGCATGAGCCGGGTCTGGTACGCATAGTTTGTTTTTTCCTGATAGGCCCGGTAGTGCTTGTACATGCGCAGCCACTTTGCCCGATAAGGACGGAGGTATTCTTCGGAACGCGTAAATCGCTTTTTCCATTTTTCAATGAGCGCCTGCTCGTCGGCCGATGGCGAATACACTTCTTTTTTAGAAGTTTCTTCCTCTTTGATTTTTGGGGTTGATGTTGCTTCCGCCATAGGAAATAAAATAAGCCGAGACCCTTTTAAGGCTCGGCTCAATTATTTCCAATCTGGTTCCTGTCGGTTCAATGCGAGGCCGAAGCCTCAAGAGGATAAACAAAAAGCGGGACTACCACTTCTCGTCATCACACCAGCCATAATAAAATAGCTGTTGATGACAGAAGTCGTAGCCCCGTCTCGTTTAGCCCGGTAAACCCGGACGCCGTCAGGCGATCGCTTTCTGTTTTTTTATTATACCATAGCAATTAAAGATTGCACCAGGCTGTGGATATCTAGGCCTCTAAAGCCCTCCTCAGCTTTAGAATTATTCTGTCTGAATTTTTACGGACTTCATGCTCCCATATTCTTATAACCTTCCAGTCTTTTGTCCTATAAAGCCTATTTACAGCACGATCGCGTGATTTATTTTTAGCGATTTTTGGGCCCCAGTAGGCCTTATTGCTTTTGGGCATAATGCAGTGCTGTCTGCATCCATGCCAAAAGCACCCATCTACAAATACCGCTGTTTTTTGCTTTGAAAATATAAAGTCCGGACGGCCAGCAGCTGCTTTGCTGTGCCGCTTCCAGCCCGTGATCTTGTTCTGGCGCAATAAAGAAACAAGAGCCATTTCAGTGCTCTTGTTTCCCACGCTTCGTATGGAGGCCATGTTCTTTGACCTCTGTATTTTTGTATGCGTGTCTGCCATCGAGCAGCGTTACTTTAACTGATAATAAAAATAGGTTCCGTCAGGGAATTTGATGTTAGGCACCCATACCGGCCGGTCTTCCCAGCCCTTGCTCGCTTCCCCTTTGAGCCTATACATCGTCAGCACAAGACGGTCATTAAAGTGAGTGCCGAGCTCGCGGTCAGTTGGAGAAAGCAGCGTGCCGGTTCCTTTGCTGATGCTTCTGTCTGTTCTCACAACCAAATGACAGTTGTACTTTGCAGTTTTCTTTAGCGTCTCTACACAGTCTGCGAATGAGTGCTGGTTCCAAAGGTCAGTTTTTTCTACGCTTATAAGACGGAGTATTTTTTCAGCTTCGGTCAGCGAAATATCGCGCTCGTCATCTTTAACTCCAAGTTCTTTATCCAAAGAAGGAAGGCCTGAGTGTGTAGGATTAAGCGGAAAATAATTCACGCCTCCGGCAATAACCATAAGGTCTTCCTTCATGACTACGTTCATGCGTGTCGGACGCGTTCCTTTAGGGGTAAGCAAACTGACTGCCTGAGGGCCCTTTTGTCTGAGAGTCTCAAATAAAGCATTGTTGGCATCGTTCAATTCGCGGAACAGTTTTATTAACGGACGGGGGCTGAAAATGCGGCACAGGCCGGAATCGCGGTCGTAACCAAACATGCGGGCATGCTGCCAGGAAGTATCTGCCTGCGGAGTCTTTGCGCTTCTGCAGTAATAGACTATCTGCAGACCAGGGAACGTAACGCCTCGGCCGAGAGTATTTCCGCCGATGACAATATTAAGGCCCTTGTCATACACTGATCCTTCCGGAGTCTTTGAGTTTAGAACTGTAATATTTACGCTCGGCATATCGGCCCGAAGAAAGCGCATGATTTCCTCAAAGGGCTTAATATCGCTTTTTGTTTTTGAGAGTTCCTCCCATGCATCGCGGAGATCGAACTCGAGCGTAGAGGAATTTGCGATAAGGTCTGTCTTTACTCCCTCAAGAAATTTCTCCACCTTTGTCCGGACAGTCGAATGTTCGCTTATCTTTGAGCCGGGATGAATCAGCATGCTGCATACCGGCTTCTCCTTAGTTAGAAAAAGGTCGGATGCAGCGATCAGAAAATGAAGCACTGCTTTTCGGAGGCCAATCGGAACATGCTCAGCCTTAAGCAGATCCTCGCGCTCATTATCCTCTGTTTCAATAAGATTTTTTGAATCTTCGCCGTAAAAGAAATCACCGCCGAGGTATCCTTTGTTCGGAGGGAGATAGAAAGAATACTGCGGTTTCCATCCAGACATCGCTATTTGGAGCACAAGAGACTGAGGAGTGGCCGTGACATGGAGGTAGATCGACGATGGAGACTGCTTATTTATCTTCTCAAGGAGCATGTTGATCGTGCTCTGATCATTCTGATTTACTTTCGTATTGAGACTCGAAGCGTCTGCCTCATCATCGAGCAAAAAAAGTGGTTCATCCTTATAAATGGGATTTGTGGCAATGTTGTTTGCCCACGTTTTCAAAACGCCGGTGTTTTTCTTAAGCACGAGCATCGTCGGCATCGAAAGACCGCGCGTAAGAAATGCCTCCTCGTCTGTTTCTCCCAGCACATTAAAACCCGCCATAAATCCGCCGAGAAAATTCTTTGCGCGTTCCAGCGTTTGCTTGTGCAGAATGACATTGTCAGTGGTCACTAATATAAAAAACTTGAAGCCTCTGTCTGCGGCTGCAGCTGCTATCGCAAGCATCTGGCCGGTCTTACCGCTCTGCACATGGCCATAAAGCAGACCGGAGACATGGCTGTTGTGATCAAACGTATCGATGTGCTTCTTTGCAAAATCCTCTGCACTTTTAGTCAGTGCATCAACAAGCGCCGGATTAGCTGCGCCTACTCGTCTTAAATAATTGTCTAAAAATTCGCTCATATATTATATTGAAAAATCTAGAAGCCAGACTTCCGGGTCGCTTGTCTCCTTAAGAGAAATTGTGTGACGGCCGTATTTATCCAGCACTTCTTTGGTTACCGGCTGACCGACTTTAAGACAGCCCGCCCGTTCCAGTCTGCCCTTGATCCATCGGCCGAGAGTTTTGAGATCGCCTTCGGATCGAAAATTCTTTCCGTAATCGCCCTGAATTTTGCAGCTGAATCGCCATCCATCATCAGTGTATACACGAATAATTGAGTCTCGTTTCGGATATCCGTCTGCGGTGGTGATCTCTATCGGTACGATAAGCTCTACTTCATACCAGTGGCGAGGGCGGATTGCTCCGGTGCTTGTCGCAAGCCTTCCTTTGCCAAAATATGTATTGAGATTGCTTTTGGCCTCTGTCTTCAGAGGGAGATCGAAGACTCGGTCAGTGACAGTGCTTTCTATTCTGCGGTATTCTTCTTCGTCAGACTTTTCTACGTCAATTCTGTCTTTCAGCAGATCCGGCATTTCAATAAATGTTTCCGGCTTCGGCCAATCTAAAATGTCCGTAGAGGCTTTTACTACAAGTTCGTTATGCAGGACATCAAGCTCCGAAAGAACACCCTCCTCTGTAAAAAGAGCATCGACCTCCCACTGGCGGTTGTCTAGTATATTGCCGAGATTCGATGACCCCATCATTGCGGAGACAGGCACAGCTGATCCGTCTTTAGCAAACACATAAGTCTTTCCGTGAAATTTAAAAGCCGTGCATACACGCACGCTTCCTATCCCTTTGTCTTTAAGAAAAGTTGCGAGGTCTATAGCTGCGTCGTATTGGGCCTTCGTGAATCCCTCCCTTCCGTGCATACCGATAACAAGACTGCATTTTTTGGTCTTGTTTTCCTCATTATAAAAAAGCAGGATCGATTTAAGCTCCAGCAGGGAATCTTCCGTGACGTAGCCAGTGGCTATTTTTATGCTGTCAGAATTTACGACGCCTGATTCAAAAGCTTCGCCGAAGGAAGAATTATCGTACTCGCAGGGTTTGATTTTCGAATAAAGTAGTTCCATGCGAGGTTTTATAAGGCATGATTATAGTTCATCTAAAAATTTCTTAATCGCTTTTGCGATCGGCTTGATTCCGGCCGGAGGAACAGAATTGCCGATCTGCCGTCTGACCTCGGCGATCGAGCCTACGAACTGAAAATCGTCCGGGTAGCCGAAGAGCCTTGCGCGCTCTCGGTTGGTAAGAGGCCTGTTTTCTTTCCAGTGGTAGCCCCAAGTGCCGCCACCTCCACCGGCAATGATGGTAGTCGAAGGCTTATCAGGATGCAAGCGCCGATATACATGAGAGATCATCCCCTTCACATAATGCGGTGAGTTTTTGGGGATGTCGGTAAAATTTCCACCCGGCGGAATTAGTCTCAATTTTGCAACAGTGCTTGGATTGATATTTTGATTTTCATTATTAAACGGCACCTTGTCTACATCTTTTAGGGCTTCTTTTGCAGTTATGTAATCTCCGGGCTTATGAGTAGGAGCTGGAAGTTTAAATTCTTTTTTCAGGTCGTTGCGAACTCCGATAATGAGCACGCGCTGGCGAAGCTGAGGAGCTCCATAGTCTGCAAAGTTGATAGGATACACGTCCACTTTATACCCCGCTTTTCCGAAGTCGCTTACAATCTGAGTAACTGCTTTTCCTTTGTTGGCGCTCAGAAGTCCCCGCACATTTTCAGCGACAAACATTTTCGGCTGTTTTGCGAGAACGACGCGAACAAACTGCCGGTAAAGATTCCCGCGGTCAGTTTTAAGACCCATGCGCTTCCAGATCATGCTGAAGTCTTGGCACGGGAATCCGCCGAGAATAATATCGCATTCCGGAATATCCTCGCTCTTTATGGTCGTGATGCTTCCTTCGGCTATGTGATCGCCAAAATTCTTTTTAAAAGTTTCGCAAGCCCAGTGGTTGACATCGTTGGCCCATAAGATATCAAAACCTGCATCTCTGAAACCGAGATCCATTCCGCCGGAGCCGGAAAAAAGAGACGCAACGCGATGCGCTTTTTTCTTCGCGACCGGCTTGCTTGGGGTGGCAATCCGTGGCTTCACTGAAGGGTTATTTTGCTTTTGGAGTGTTGTTGTTTCCATACAGTCATTATACCCTAATGCGTTAAAAAAAGCCGCTACTTCTTTGCCGTAAAAAACGGACGATCTCCGAATCGCGGCTTATTTGGGCCGCGATTAGCCAAAAAGTTATCCACACCTCTTTAAAATTTACCGCGGAAATCGACCCCTAAAGGGGTCGATAAAGAAAAAATCAAAGGATCAAATAACAAAGGTCAAAGTTACAATCTGCGGGCAAGAGAGACGCCGAGATCGCCATCCCGAGCGCCGGGCCCCCACCCGTCGCCGCCCACGCCCCTCGCGACGAACCTGCCGAGATAGACGAGGTAGCCGCCAGGGTCCAGCGACGAAAGCCACGTATACTTATCAGCTAATAGCCTCTCGTTATTCTTGTCGTGATACATCGCAACATCGTAAACTGCTTCCGGAATATTCTGACGCGTGAGCTGAGTGATCTTTAATGCAGAGAGCTGCTTAGCTGCTTCCTCCCAGTCGCTGTCCATAAGTTCGGCCAGCTTCTTTTTCTTGGATTCAAATTCTGCGATCGCTTCAGTGTATTCCTCCGGGAGCTCCAAATCTTTAAATGCTTTTTCTTTGAGTGTTTTTATGATGACTTCTGTCTGTTCCAAATAATTTTTGCTCAAGCTTTCTGGCAAGACATCTTTGGAGACAAGTGCCCAGCCAAGCCGCGGATGCTCCTTCGTGAAGAATTCTTCGCCGATCCAATTTTTCCACCCGTCAGCTGAGTTGAAGATTTCTCCCTTTCCTTCCTTCTTCCATTTTTTCACCAGAATTTCGTTCATGGCTTCCATCGACATAGGCTTGCCGTCGGGAGTTTTGTCGACTCGCAAGACAAGCATTTGGCCGAGCTTCTCTGCTCGCTCAAGTTCTTCGATCGAGAATGGCACGTCCGGGACTTCGGCCAGGCGCACGCCAAATGTTTTTTCTACCTCCTGCGGGCCGAAAACATTTTGTCTGCCAAGTTTTTCAATTGCTGCTTCAATTTGCTCTGCGACCGGCCCTTCAAGTTTTGCTTCGGGTGTTGCCGTCCGCTTCGCTTCCGGCGCTCCGGTTTTTTCCTCCCGCTCCAGTCCTTTGCGCTTCGATTCTCCGACTTTTGGCTTATACTCCACCAGTCTAATAAGCTCGCCGAGCTTTTTCTTGTCGACGTCGGTTTCCAATTTATTGGAGTAGTAGTATCTCAATGCCTGCTGAAAAGTCTCGTTGATATCTCCGTTATAAAATCTCAAAACAAAATCTCTTACCCGGCGCGGTTCCATGCGGTCGTCATAAGTAAAAGGCTGAGGCTGATCTTCGGCGACTTTTCTGCTTTTAAGAAGCTCTTTCGAGGCTCTGTGAAATTCTTTGTATTTTTCTAAAACTTCTGCCATGCCCGGAATTTCCTGCAGCTGCTCCGGAGTTAACGCCTGCTCTCTGGCGACCAAAAACATATCCGGAGTGATGTTTTGTGATTCCGGGGTCGCTCCGAACAAAGCGTCAGTCGCATAGGAAAAAGTTCCTTCGGGCAGTTCGGAAGGCAGTTTTTTATAAACCCATCGGCGAAGCTGGGCTGGATCAAGAGGTTCGCGTCCAAAATAACCCTTGCCTGGAGGATTCATTAGAGCTATTACTTTGGTTTTGCTCTTATTGACCTGGACGGCTTCAGAAGCATCCTCTGACAGGACTACTTCGCTGCCTCGCTCAAGAGCATCTAAAACCTCGTGGAGACGAATAAGAATGTTTGGAGCAGAGGCATTGAACTCATCTAAAATAACAACTTTTACTTTGCCTTCTTCCTGCCTTAAACCGCTGGTTACTTTGCCGTCGGCAAAAATGTATTCAGGGTCTTCGGGTTTGCTTTTATGCGGGTTCGGGATATACCTTCCCATCAAATCTTCTACGTCGGTCGCTCCGTTCAGGTTTGCGTAATGAACTTCCCATCCAAGTTCAGAAGCCATTTTTCTGACAGTCGTTGTCTTGCCCAAAGAGGTGCCTCCATCCACGAGCAATGGTTCGCCGGAAAGGAACGCCACGGCCACATCTCTTTGCAGGGGCAGGGCGACTTCTTTGTCATTTATAAAATCAGCGTACTGTTCTCTTTTGGGAACAAACTGACTGTCTGTGCTTTCGGCTTTTTCTAAAGTAACTCCCAAATAGGAAATACCCGCTTCGCTTTCGGCGATGGGCTCTTTCTCAGTGGCGACCTCCGGTGTTTTAGGAGCATCGTTTTGTCTCTCCTGATCCGGTGTCAAAGCGTTAAATTGTCTTTCCGGTGATCTCATATATTTATGATTGAAAAGCCGGGCCGACAGCGGAAAGCAAGTCAAAGCCCTTCGTTTGCAATTTATTTAAATCGTCTTTGACGACCAGCAAGACGAGGTTAAGGCTGCCGTAATCGGGCGAAAAGGATTGTGACTGCATTTGCTCTTTATCAAAAATTTCTACCTGTCCCGATGGATATTGAACGGCAAAATCGTATGCGTCTTTTGCTGTGCCTTCATCCATCACAAGATAACTTTTTTGCAGCTTTGACAGGTCGGATACTTTCTCCGATCGCTTAAAACCCATTCCGTCCAGAGACCGCGCAAAACCCTCTGATTCGCTGGCATCTTTGGCAATAATCAAACCTACTTCCTTTGAACCCGCCGTGACGGTTAGGAATTCTTCAAGGGAAGGAGTTTTTATTTGAGTAGTCATAAATGTTAGTTAAATAATACTAAAATTTGTCATAATTAGCAACAACCTCTTTTATCAAATCAGCCAGTTTTTCGGCCATTTCTTTCACTTTAACATTGGCTATGCTGTTAGGATAATACGATCCGACGTGTTCGGTTCCTCTGCCTATTCCCAGACCGATCAGGCGGGCGTCTGTCTCGTCCAAAACTTTTTTAATCATCTTGCCCAATTCATATTTTCCGCGGGGGTGCATCGGCGATTCTTCAGGAGTGCCGTCAGATAAAACAACCAGGAATTTCTGGTCAGCTTTCTGCCTGACTAAACGCTCCGAGGCTTGCTCCAATGCCCAGCCGTCGTCGTTCCACTGCGCCTTGCCGGTGTCGCTCGTATCATTCACTTCCTCAAGCATTCCGCCCATATGCTCCCTTATGAGCTTAGACATTTGCTCCCCGAAGCTTTGGTATTCGTAAAGTCTGTCGTTGAAGCCGAGAATTTCCAAATTTATGGACAAGCGATTCAAAACTTCCGACAGCACAATGACGGCTTTAAATGTTTCCTCTATTTTTTGATCCCGTGCCATCGAGCCGGATAAGTCAACAAGCAGCGAGATGGCGTAATCTTTTTCGCGGGGCAGTTCCCGTTTTTGCCACGCCTTGCTCTCCATAGCAGGAACCGCTTTTGCTTTTTCCTGAATTCTCCTCTTAATATCGATTCTCTTGCCGGTAGTAAATCCGCTTTTCCATCCCTGAGCTTTGCGTGCGACAAATATTTCCCGAAGTTCGGTTTCCAATTTGTCTATAAGAGGCAAAACCTCCTGTCGCATTGTTTCGTATACGTTCGCGTCCTTTTTGACTTCTTTGGCTATCCGCTCCCGGTATTTTCTTAGTTCTTCCGGATCGACGCCCGGCACCTCTCTTTCGGTTCTGTCCTGTCTTTCTGATCTGGACTCCGACGGCTGTGCAGCCTCCTCTCGCTCGGCTTTCCTTTCAGGATTGTCCGACATCTTTCCCTGCAGCTCCTCATTGAGAGCTTCTTCAAATTCTTTGAAGGCAGCCTGGGCTTTCTCGGCAATTTCCCTCCGCTGATCTTCAGGCAGAGATTCTATGTAGTCTTTTATTTTTTGCTTAAGCTCCTGAGGCAGCGAATCAAGATTAACGGGCTTGCCTGAAGGCTTGCCCTCGGAGGCAGACTGCGGTTTGCCTTCCCCTTCTTCACCCTGCCCCTGGGCTTCGGCGCTCTCGGCTTCTTTTCTCGCTTCTTCAATGGCGCTTTTAATTGCTTCTCCCAGTGCCTGCTGTTCTTCAGGAGTGAGCTTATCTTTCAAATTTTGAGGCAGCCCTTCCTGACCGCTTTTTTCGTCTCCTTCCTGCTGGCTCTGCTGCATGTCCTTCAGAAGTTCCTGGGTCTTCTGGTCTTCCATGTCGGCTTCAATCAGTTTCTTAAATTCAGGCCAGACTTCATCGCGATTTATTTCATAGGAAGTTCTGGCGTACTCCTTGATCATCGTTTCTCCGTCTACTTTTTTTCTGCCAATCTTGCCTCCGTTGTCAGCTTCTTGCCGAGACGGATATCTCAGCCAAGAATCACGGGCCGATTCGAGGGTGGCAGCTACGGCTGCTTTTACATCATCTGGCAGGCTTTCGGATATCTGAAAATCTTTTCCTTCTGTTTCTCTAAACCATTGTTTTATATATTCAAATCCGGCCTGCATAAAGCGTGGCTGGTAGCCGAGTTTTTGATCGGCTTTCTGTTTGGCTTTTGCTTCAAAATCGAGATCCTCCTGGTATGCCAGTGCCATCTGTTCCCGAAACTTCGGGTAGCTTTCAGCAACAAAATTATTGTCGCGAGGGTCTTCTATCGCGTTCATCATGAAAGAAAATCCCGGCTGCTTCCATTCTTCCAATGGGATAAAATCAGTTCTGGAAATTCTCCGGTGTCCGCCCTCATGCGAGATGACAAAACGAAGATAGTCAATCGGCTTCTCTAAAAGGTCTTTAGGATCGATTCTGATTACGTTGTCCTGAAAGTCCCAATGCCAGCCCGCCCCCGGTTCGTTCAGATCTACGGGCATACGAAAATCCTTGCCTATAAAATGCGCAAGCGATGAGAGTATTTGCTGCTTATGTTTTATTTCTGCTTGCTGCTCAGGAGTAAATTCGGCCAGCAGGTCTTTTTCTTTTCTGCGATCCAAAGATCGATAAACCATCTCTGGTTCAGCAATTGGTTCTTCTCGCGGCATTTCTGGTTGTGGCCTAAATTTTTCCATACATTTTTAAACTTTAATGTAGCGCGTCGCACGGCCCCGGCCCACTCTTTTAATTTCGCCCAGTTCGACGAGACGATCCAGTGCCTGGCGGACTGTTCCAAGCGCCATGTCGGTAGCTTTTACAATTTCGCCGGGAGCTGCTTCTTTGACGCTGGAGAGATATTTCCAAACCTCATATTGTTTGGGCGAAAGAGTATCTTCAATTTTTTCTGCCTGCAGATATGAGAGCGCCTTTGTTGCCTGTTCCTGCACAACGGAAAGAAAGAAATTGAGCCACGGCGAAATAGTGTCGTGATCAGTCTTGAATGTCTCCTGTGATTTGCGGAGGGCAATATAATATTCATCCTTGCGGCGTTCGATGACCTGTTCATGGGAGACATACTGGACAAAGGTGTAGCCGGAACGAAGCAGGAGCAAGTTTGAGATGACGCGTGAAAGACGCCCATTCCCATCTTCAAATGGATGGATTTTCAAAAACTCGACAATAAAATTGGCGATGATAAGAAGCTGGTGGAAACGATTCTTCTCCAGCGCGTCAGCAGTCCAGTCAACCAGCTCCTGCATTTCTTTGCCGGTGAGATACGCGGGGGTGGTCTCAAACATTATTTTTACAACCTTGCCGTCCGGCCCTACCACGCCGACTGTGTTTTCTTTCTTTTTGTATCCTCCCCGGTGCGTGTCGTCTTTATTCGAATATTTAAGAAGCTGATTATGCAGTGAGGTAATAACACTTTCCCGAAGCGGCAGAGTCTGAAAGCTGTCGAACACATTTTGAAGTGTTTCAAGATAGCCCTGTACTTCCTGAGAGTCGCGATCCGCAAATTTAGAGGCTGCCAGACCGCGCATAACTTTCTCGACTTCCTCATCATTGAGCTTTGCTCCCTCGATACGAGTGGACGCACCGGCAGAAGTAATCAGTGTTGACTTTTTAAGGTTGGTGATCGCTTGAGGTGACATGCGCAGACCAGACTTAAATTCGCCCCGAATCCCGTCAATTTCAGCCAAAAGAGCCACAATGTGCGGATCGGGGGTTTTTATGCGGTGGTCAAATTTTCTGCTAATATCGTCCATAAATGCTGATTTTAGGGCTTAATTTAACGCTATACCCTATATAGCCGATTATAACGGATTATAGCGGATAAGGCAACCGCCTGGGTGTTGAAAACTCCCCTGGCGACTAAGCCTGTTTTCGCCGATATGTTATAATAAATTCGGCTAATGAAGCATGGTTCATGGATCATGTTCGCCAATTAAATACACTGCTTACGTTTTTCTAGCGCAGGTGAAATTGATTTACGGAGTGCGCACATATTTATACAGGCGCGATACGTCCCATTAGCGTAAAGCGCTGTTGCCACGGATGGAAAAACGTAAAGAGAACGTCGCTGAACCCTGACGGCAACCTCGTCAATCTCGGCAAGTTCGACGCGAAGGGCGTGAACGGCAACAGGTGGAAGCCCGACGATCGGAATGGCAATCTCGGCGTCTCTCTTGCCCGAAGTGTTGCGAAGCTCGCCTACTTAAAGGGCGAGTTTTGCGTTTGCCTCATCCAGCCTCCCATCATTTTGCCGATTTCCTGCAGCCGACCTTCATAATCAACGTACCATCGCTGCTCTAGGGCTTTCACATCCTTCGCCAGCCTAATGGTGATCTTGGCACATTCAAGAGAGGTGTTTGCTCTGGAGAGCGTCTCTTTTTTAAGAGACGGTTCCTTGGTGTGGTATGCGGTTACTACCAGGGTAAGGACTTCCAGCAGCAGGCTCTCTGTTTTTTGTCCGATCGTAAACCTGTCTTTTTTTGGAATGGTTTCGCAGCGGATATGCCAAGCAACATACAATTTGTAGACCGCCTGAAAAAGCGGAGTTTGGTGGGCTAGTTGTTTATTGCTATCATTTTCCATAACTATGTTCGAGAAAATAATTTCTTTGGAAAACCTGTTCGACGCTTGGACGGAATTTAAAAAAGAAAAATCCAACAAAAAAGATGTGGCTGAGTTCGAGGTAAGCCTCGAAGATCATGTTTTCAAGCTGCATGAGGACTTGAAAAGCGGTGCCTACAGTCATGGCGGATATTTTTCTTTTTACGTCCACGATCCAAAGCGTCGTCATATTCACAAAGCTTCGGTTCGTGACCGGCTGCTCCATCACGCCGTCCACAGGGTAATTGAGCCAATATGGAATAAGCTCTTTATTTTTGATTCTTGGTCTTCCAGAAAAAATAAAGGCACTCACGCAGCAGTTAAGCGACTCCACAAACTTGGGCTCAAATTGTCTCACAACGACACAAGCGTTTTGTGGGTTTTGAAGCTGGATGTAAGAAAGTTTTTTGATTCGGTCGATCATGCAATCCTTATGAATATTCTGCGAAAACGGATGGACGATGATCAGCTCATGGGATTGCTGCAAAATATAATTGACAGCTATTCGCCGGGCCTGCCTCTGGGCAACCTTACTTCTCAGCTGCTGGCAAATGTTTACTTGAATGAATTGGATCAATTTGTTAAGCACGAACTGAAAATCGTCGGATACATAAGGTATGCCGACGATTTCGTACTTCTTCATCCGAGCAAAGAGCTGCTCGTTAGTTGCCTCAGTAAAATAACCGACTTCCTGAGGGAGACATTGCGCCTTGATGTCCACCCGAACAAAATTGTCCTCAAGAGATATACCGGCGGGATTGATTATCTTGGTTACGTCTGTTTTCCGCATCATAGGGTCTTAAGGACTAAAACAAAGAAAAGAATGTTTAGAAGAATTAATGATAAAAATTTCACCTCCTACAACGGCATTCTTCATCATTGCAGGTCTCATAAATTAGGAGAGGCGCTGGCCGAAGCCGTAAAAGAAAAGGATTAGCTCCTTGCCTTTTTGGTGATCTGATAATTGTTTTGCAAAAACATGAGGTCATTTTTTAAGTTGTTGAGGGTCTTGATGCGCGTGCGCTTTTGTTTGATTGTTTCTTCCAAATCTTTTTGGAGCGACTGCTGCATCAAATCGATAACCGTGGCAAGAGTGCCAAAATAGTCGCTGGATTTAATGTGAAATTGGATTTGTTGTTTACGTGTTCTTGCCATACAAAAAGCCCGCCACGGGTCTCCGGCGTTTCCGCCAGACGTACAGGTTTCCCCATACGGCCAATCAAGCAACCCCATGACGGGTTTTTTATGCTTGATTGGACTTAAGGCCATACCGAAACGCAAGTA
>QZIJ01000110.1 GCA_003598975.1 Anaerolineaceae bacterium
CCTTCTTTCAGAGGGCTGCGGAGATCGACTTCCACCTGATCGTCCAATTCCGCAGACTCGACAGATTGTCCGTTCACAATCAACACTAACACTTCGAGACCTGTGTATTTGTCTACTTGTGTACCAGTATATGGATCGTATTCAACTCCATCCTTGCCTAACTTGCCTTTCGCCTGCAAGTCTTTGAGAATGTTAGCGAAAAACTCCGCGTCCTCGCCGCCGAGTTTGCCCATGGCTTTGCCGCCGCCCGAGGCTTTGGCGTGTTTTTCTTTGGCTTCGTTGAATCCCTTTTCGTCCACGTCCAGTCCCTGCTCGCGCGCAATGTCGCGCGAGATTTCGAAGGGCAGGCCGTAGGTGGCGTAGAGATCGAAGGCTTTGTGTCCATCGAGGGTGGTTTGATTGGACGCGCGAATGCCCGAGAGGAGATTCTCCAGTTGGGCCGTACCCGCCTCGACCGTCCGCGCGAAGCGGATTTCTTCCCGCGTCAGGTTATCCAAAATGGCGGGTTGACTCTTCCGCAGTTCAGGATAGAAGTCGCCGTATTCGTCAATCACTGCTTGCGCGACTTTGGCAAGGAACGGCTCGTGGAGTCCGATCTTCGTCCCGAAACGCGCCGCGCGGCGGATGATCATGCGCGTGATATAGTTGCGCCCCGCGTTGCCAGGGACGACTCCATCGGCGATGAGGAAGGCCGCGGATCGAACGTGGTCGGCGATGACGCGATAGGGGGTGAAATCAGCGAGCATTTCTTTTTCGCTGTGACTCGTGAGGGCGCGCAAGACTTCGAGTGAGCCTGCGAACAGGTCGGTTTTGTAGTTGGAATCCACGCCCTGCAAAACAGAGACGATGCGCTCGAAGCCCATGCCCGTGTCCACGTGTTTGGCGGGGAGAGGCTCGAGGCGGCCATCGTCGAAGAGGTTGTATTGGATGAAGACGTTGTTCCAGAGTTCGAGGAAGCGCGTGCATTCGCCGTTCACGCCGCACGTGTGAGGCTGGCCGCGCAGGTTGTCACGTTCCTCGCCGAGGTCGAGGTGGATCTCCGAGCAGGGACCGCACGGCCCTGTTTCAGCCATCTGCCAGAAATTTTCCTTGCGCCCGAAGAAGAGAACGTGTTCGGGATTTATCCCTGGCTGGGCGCGCCAAATATCCGCGGCTTCGTCATCGCGCGGGACGTTGCCCTTGTCGTCTTCAAAGCAGGTGGCGTAGAGTTTGTCTTTCGGGAGACCCCAGACATCGGTGAGCAATTGCCACGACCAGGCGATGGCTTCCTTCTTGTAGTAATCGCCAAACGACCAGTTGCCGAGCATTTCAAAAAAGGTGTGATGCGTGTCATCGCGGCCAACGTCATCGAGGTCGTTGTGCTTGCCAGCCACGCGCATACATTTCTGCGAGTCCACGGCGCGGGTGTATGGCTTCTTATCTGTGCCGATGAACACGTCCTTGAATTGGACCATGCCCGAGTTGGTGAAAAGAAGCGTGGAATCTCCGCCTGGGACGAGCGACATTGACGGGACGGCAGTATGTCCATGCTCAACGAAGAAGTCTATGAAGGTTTGGCGGATTTGGTTGCCGGTGAGTTTGCGAGTCATTTGTGAAGCGCTCCTGGTCGAAATTCGATGAATTATACCAAGTAGGGGCGGCCCATTCGGCAGGAAAAGGGCACTTGTTCAAGCATGAAGAGTCGCCCATACAAACAAAAGTCCCGAACCTGTGGAGGTTCGGGACTGGAAAGACAGAATTCAGTCTCAAGCCATGGCAGGTTTCAGTAACACACGCGTAGCGGCGGCGGCTTGAGCGGCGGCAAAAACAACAATCGGGGACTTCGTGGTTTGCATAGGCAGAAGTATATCACTTTAACGGATGATAATCCAGAACGCGATGCCCTATTTACATTAGCCTTAATCTGAAATAATGTCGGCGATTCCAATTTGGCCACAGAGTCCATCGAAAACTGACGCGGCTTACCCCTTATAATGAGACATGGGATACGGAATTATCCGAAAAACGATTGGCGCTGGAGACAAAAGAGGAAAAACATGAAACCCGAACCAATTCATAACAAGCGAAACCTTCTTGGAAACTTAATCACGATTATTCTGGTTTCGATTTCGTTTGGGGTGGTTGTTTACTTTGTCATTGTCTTATGGTGGTTTCCAGCATTTTCGAAGGATTGGATCATGCTCGAAGGGTTTGCAAGCGTCATTTCCCTATCCATCGTCACAGGAGGTCTTGTCTTTGCGGCCACAGAATACGTTAACGCCGAGAGGGCCAAGGAAATTGAAAAAATTGCAGATGAACGAGAAAAAGCCAAACTGGCCTACGAGATGTACAAATCAATCTTCGAAAAACTCACCGACCCAAAACAGGAAATGGCGCGGCGCTGGATCTTGTCCAACATCACCATCAAAAACGATGATGAGGATTTGGCCCAATGGTACGAGAGGATGCACAAAAAGATCGTCAAACGCCGCCCGGGAGACTCGACGAACCTGCCCGAAGGTCAAAACGCCCTCAAACTAACTTTGAATTGTTTCGATTACATCGGCTTTATCGCCGACCATTATTGGGAAATAGAAGACGATTCGTTGGATTGGATCAGCCCACCGATCGCCAAAGTATGGAGAAGAATCGGGCCATATGTCTCACACGTCCGCACATTGAGGAATGCAAAGGACTACTACGTGTCCGCGGAGCATATTGGCAACATTTGTATGGAGTGGCGGCAGGAGAGAGGCCTGCCCGACGAGGAATACGTGGCAAAAACCCCATAATCACTCACAAACTAATGAAAGTGATCATTGTCAACGGGTCACTCGCATGTCCATTCCCTGGATTCGATTTGCAGGCATTCTCGCACAAGGACACCAGGTTGCATCGCGGCCATCCAAAGCGTATCCGTACAGTTCTCTCGAAAAACAAAAGCCGTTTTTCAAACAGCGCGGCCTCGACTTGTATCCCTATTTCAACGGCACATTGAACATTTCCATCGCGCCGCTGGAATTCGAGATGACGAATCCCGAATTCACATTTCCGCTTATCGAGTGGACGGATCTCCATCCACCTGAGACGTTTTCGTTTTCACGATGCAGAGTCCGTTTCGAAGGAAAAGAATTCGAAGGCTGGGTTTACTATCCACATCCCGAAACCAAGCGAACGCATTTCCAAAACCCGTCGCTGGTGGAGGTTATCACGTATGAGATTCCGAATATCCGTTATGAGGACGCGATTGAGGTGGAATTGAATCCCGCCGAGATCGCGGTCAGACATCCGCATGAGGCAATAGGAAATAAGTAAAGGGACGCAATTTCCTGCAATCGTGTACAATTCATGCAATGAAAGTCGCCCTGATCTCCGATACCCACGGCAACCTGCCCGCACTCGAGGCTGTTCTCGCGGACATCCGCACGCAGGGAGCCGACCAGATCATCTTCCTCGGTGACGCGGCCACCCTTGGACCGCAACCAAAGGAGACGCTCGACCTTCTGCGCGCGCTGGATTGTGTCTGCATCATGGGGAATCACGATGCCGCGCTTTTGGACCTTGGGCGGGCCGCGGATCTTCAAATCGGCGCGCCCCTCTTCTCCACCCTCGCCTGGGGACACAGCCTGCTCGACGAAACAGATTTTGCGTTTTTACGCTCCTTCCGCCCCACCTATGAACTGGAATTCGGCAACGCGTTGTCCCTGCTTTGTTTCCACGGTTCGCCGCGCTCCAACATTGAAATGGTGCTTTCCATCACCACAGACGAAGTCATGGATGGATACTTTGCAGGTCAATCTGCCACCATCCTGGCGGGCGGGCACACGCACGTCCAGATGCTCCGCCAACGCGCCACACAGGTGATCGTCAACTCCGGCAGTGTGGGAAGCGCCTTTATGGAGCCCTTTCTGTACAACGGGATGACGCCGAGATTAATTCCCTGGGCTGAATATGCCCTCGTCCGCGCGGAAAGAGGCGGGTGGAGCGTGGACCTTCGCCGAGTCCCATTTGACACGGATGCAGTCTGCCGCGCGTTGGAAGCGGGCGAGAATCCCAGCCGCGAATGGTGGCTGTCGCAATATCGCTGATCCACAAAAGGAGAACAGCATGGCATCGCGCGAAAAGCAATTTTTGATCGCACGCTGGGAGCATCGGCGGGAAGAATTGAAAACGCTGGTGACCCAAGCCGAGGCGCACCGCGCAAAAGAGATTTACCGCGACTGGCGATTGAAGGAATTTCTGGCGCACATGTCGGGCTGGGATGACGCCGTGATCGAATCATTGCGCGCTCATGCAAATGGGGAGCCATTTATGACGCCCGCCTCGCGCGGCATCAACGCCTACAACGCGCAGACCGTCTCGACGCGCGAGACGCTCGACTACGATCACGTTCGCCGCGAATGGGACCGCACACACGAATTGATTCTTCAGGCAATTCGCGATCTCCCCGAGGAAAAACTCCATCAGCCGCTGACATTTCCGTGGGGCGAGACTGGGACGGTGGCCTATCTCGTGGAGATTTTTGTGGAGCATGAGGAGGAACACGCCGCGCATTTGCGCGAGTGGTTGAAAAACCCAAACGAACTGTTTGCCGAAAAGCATTGAGCTCCATCTGATTTTCTCGATGCACAAGTCGAAAAAACTACATCTATAAGGAAGACTCCACCCAAAGCGGAGTCTTTTTTGTTGGAACTTTCAAGATTGTTTGGAAATCGTTTTCAATTTTGTAAGAGAGGACTATAGTCCTGCCTGCTTATTGGATTGGCTCATTATGATGACAGTCAAATGAGGCAATCATGAAACGATCCATTCTCTTTTACACCCTTGTCATAGTTATCATCCTCTTCTCCATACCATCCCAAACACAAATCGCGCTGGCATATTCCGCGCATCCCGCGACCATCAATGTCGGCGGGCAGGCCGTGCGGCAAAGCATCGTTTACCAGCCGCCAAAAATTAAGGGGAGACTCATGGCGCCGAGTGCGGTGGTGGGCAATTTCGAGATGCTCATCTACGCGCGTTCGCACATGCTTTCAAGATTGAAAAAGTATCAACAGGCAGGATGGAATGGCCTGTCCCTGCTCTATTTCGATGTTGCCAAGAATAATGGACCTAAGGGACTCGCCTCCCTCGCCGCGCAGAAAGCACCCTGCACGAAAGAGCAGAAGACGCTCGCCGTCTACTCGAACACCATCACCATGGACACCGGCGAGATGTGCCGCATCCACGACGCGATCATCGCGAAGAGCAAAGTGGATGGGTTGACCGTCACCGAGGCGTGGTTCCTGCATCGTGCGGACGGAAGCCGCTACGAGGTCGCGGGAGGAGGCGTAAGCGGCGCGGCGCAATATCGCATGAATTTTGCCAATCCCGATTATCAGCAATATTACTTGAATAAACTGCGACGCGAGTTCGCGTCCGTTGATCTCAGCCATCTCCCCAGCGGCGCACAGGGACTCTTCCTCGACAACATCAGCGAGTCGTGGAGTGATATTGAAGATTACAACAACGGTGCGCCGCCGCGCGAGTTTGCAGACAAGGCCGCCTACCAGGCAGGTATGTCCTCGTTCCTGGGCGCCATTCGCACGGAATTTCCATCCATCCAGATTTGGGGAAATATGACCTCCTTCAGCACCAATGAGGAGAATTTTGAAGACTTCAAACCCTACCTGGACGGGGCAATGATCGAGGGCGCCTTCCTCGACTGGGACGGAGACCCGCGCAGCGTCTCGAAAATCGAGAAGGGGAACGCCATGGCAGATGCGTGGGGGAAACCCCTGCTCTACGTGGTGCAGGGCAACGCGAAAAATATCCATCACAAATACACATTTGGCCTTTATCTGCTCATGGCCAACGAAGACGCATATTTCTATTTTTCAGACCAATCGAGTTACTCCAATTTCTACCGAATTGCAGAATATAAACTTGCGCTCGGAAAACCGCTTGGCAAGCGCTATAAAGTCGGCGAGGGGATTTGGCGCAGAAAATTTGAAAATGGATTCGTGCGCGTCAACCTCAACACAAATACTGCGACCATCACCGCAAGCCAGTAAACGACTCGCACCGAAAAGGTCTGGTATCATCAAAAGGGAAATGCGAGGCAACATGAAGCGGATTTTCTTTTTCCTTGTTCTGGCAGCCATTCTGACATTTTCCGTCTGGCCGGGCGGGGCAGGCACGGCTTCTGTGCGGGCGGCCTCGACCAATTATTCTCTCCGCTTTCGCGGCCACGGAACGGACGACATTGACCGCGTCAAGATCAAACTCGACGCGCCCGCCGTCCCCGCCGACGTGGGCAGCCACTTCACCATCGAGTTCTGGCTCAAAGCCGCGCTCGCCGACAACGCCAGCAGTGCATGTGTGACTGGCAGCAACGTCAGCTGGAGACGCGGAAACGTAATTCTCGACCGTGACGTTTACGGCAACGGAGACTACGGCGACTACGGCATCTCCCTCGCCAATGGCCGCATCGCATTCGGCGTGTCGCGCGGCACTTCCAAACAAACCATCTGCGGCAAAACCAATGTCGCCAACGGGAAGTGGCACCACATCGCCGTCACGCGCAACGCGACCAGCGGCGTGATGAAAATCTTCGTGGACGGAAAACTGGATAAATGGGGAAGCGGCCCGACGGGCAACGTCAGTTATCGCAACGGACGCGACACCTTGTATCCCAACTCGGACCCGTACCTGGTCCTCGGCGCGGAGAAACACGATGCAGGTTCTGCATACCCATCCTACAATGGCTATTTCGACGAACTGCGCATCTCCAAGGGCACTCGCTATACAACGAATTTTGCGAAACCCACTGCCCCGTTCACCCCGGACGCAAAAACAGTCGCACTTTATCACTTCGATGAAGGCCCGGCGGGGAAATGTGTGGGGACAGTTCTCGATTCATCCACGGCTGGCACGAGCGACGGTCAGTGCAAGTTCGGCGGTGCGGTGCCGAGAGGGCCGCTCTACACCACCGTGGTTCCCTTCTCCGCCGCGCCCGCGCCAGTGCCCGGCGGCGGCCCCATTCTTTCGGGCTGTCCCGTTTATCCCGCCGACAACATCTGGAACGCCCGCGTGGATAATTTGCCCGTTCATGCGCGCTCAGCGGCATGGATCAGCAACATCAAAAATAACGGCAACGGGAATACCTTCCACATGGACTTTGGCTCTCAATGGAATGGACAGGATATTGGTATCCCGTTCAATGTTGTGCCAGCCTCACAGCCTGCGGTCAATATTGTCTTCGATGAATTCGGCGACGAATCCGACGCGGGCCCATATCCCGTTCCAGCCGCCCCTCTCATCGAGGACGGAGGCGATCGCCACATCCTGATCATGCGCGAAGGCGAGTGTAAACTCTACGAACTCTACCACGCGCACAAGGTTGGCGCCACCTGGTATGCGGGATCGGGCGCGATCTGGGATCTGAATTCGAATGCGCTCCGTCCCGCAGGCTGGACGTCAGCCGACGCGGCCGGCCTGCCCATCCTGCCGGGACTCGTCCGTTATGATGAGGTCGCGGCGGGAGTCATCAATCACGCCATTCGCTTCACCATCAGCAATACCAATAGTTACATCTGGCCTGCCCGTCACCTCACAAGCGGGACGCCCGGCGTAATTACCAACACACCGCCCATGGGCGCGCGCTTCCGCTTGAAAGCTGATTACGATATCAGCGGTTTCGACCCCAAAATGCGCGTCATCCTGCAAGCCATGAAGACATATGGAATCATCGTGGCCGACAACGGCTCCGACTGGTACGTGAGTGGCGCGCCCGACGAGCGCTGGGACAACGACATGCTCCACACACTCGATGTGCTGACTGGCGATGACTTCGAGGCCGTGGATACGTCCAGCCTGATGGTCAACCCCAATTCGGGACAGGCAAAACTGCCATTGACCACCTGGAACCCGTCTGTAGGCGATACCATCCAAATTCAATACAGCAGCACGATCAACCTGAACAAAATAGTGGATATTTACAACCTCGACATGTTCGACACCACCATTGCGCAGGTGGCCGCGCTCCACGCCAAAGGCCGCAAGGTAATGTGCTACATCAACGCTGGCGCGTGGGAAAATTGGCGTCCCGACGCGGCGCAGTTCCCCGACGAAGTATTGGGCAACGACTACGAAGGCTGGCAGGGCGAAAAGTGGCTCGACATCCGCCGCATTGACCTGCTGGCCCCCATCCTGCGCGCCCGCCTTGACCAGTGCCGCGCCAAAGGCTTCGACGGCGTGGACCCCGACAACATAAACGGTTACCAGAACAACACAGGTTTCCCGCTGACCGCACAGGACCAACGCACCTTCAACATCTGGCTGGCAAGCGAAGCCCACGCGCGCGGACTTTCCATCGGGTTAAAAAATGACTCAGAACAACTCGCCAGCCTGCTGAATCACTACGATTGGGGATTGACCGAAGACTGCTTCGACCAGGGCTGGTGCGCAGACCTCTCCCCCTTCATTTCGGCGGGCAAACCCGTCTTCGCAGTGGAATACACCGATACAAACATCAACTTCAACGACTTTTGCGCGCAGGCCGCTTCACTGGGGTTGAGTGGAATCCTCAAAAACCGCCAGCTGGACGCCTATTTGCAAATCTGCCCATAAACCAAGCCCCGTGACCATCGGCCACGGGGCAAAATAAAGTATTCAATTGTCCTTCCGCCCATCGTTCACGCGTATCAATCTGCACTGAGCCTCACAAGTTCAGACGAAGGCCGCATTTGAAATAGGCCTTTCCAGAATCGAACCGTGTTTGTTTGGGCGGTTTTGATAGAATCATTATAGGCACATTTTCCCAAAATTCAACTTACAATTGCCTTAAATGGCACATCTCATTTCCATCGTCGGCGCGAGCGGCGTGGGCAAGACCAGCCTCGTCCGCACCCTCGCGGCTCGCGGCGATTTCGCCCTCGGCCTTGAAAGCCACGCCGAACGTCCCTTCCAGGCGCTCTTCAAACAGGACCCGCGTTATGCCTTCGCCAACCAACTCGACTTTCTCCTCTTCCGCGCCGAACAGGAACGGACCCTGCGACTCGACCCGCGTCCCGCGTTGACCGACGGCGGACTCGACCTCGACTTCCACGGCTTCACGCGTCTTTTCCACGCTCGCGGCTGGCTCAGCAACCCTGAATTTGACCTGCTCCGCCGCTTCTACACCCTGACCCGCGAACTGCTCCCGCCTCCCGACCTGATCGTTCACCTGACCGCCTCCGACGAAGCCATCCGCACGAGACTCGCGACGCGCGACCGCATCAACATCGCCTCCGCCGCGGACGCGTCCCTGCTGGCATCCTTCCTCGACGAGTGGCTGGCCACAGTCCCGCGCGAACGAATTCTCCGTCTGGATGTAACCAATGAACCGGAAAATTTCAGCCAGTGTATCCCATCCGTATTAGCCAGGTTGACCCCGCTATCCGCTCCGGCGGATAAATGAGTGAAAGGATTCCAAAATGAGCATCCGAACTCGACTCTTTTTTGCGTTTCTCATCCTGACGGTATTTCCGCTGGTCTTCATAGGTTACAACGGCATGCGGAGCATCGAACACGTCAGCGAGTTGACTGTTACGGAAAGCACACAACAGATGAAAGAGTTGGGACAAACTTCCATCCGTCAAAAAGCCATCGATGTGGCGATGCAGGCCCAACTGTATTTTGAAGCGCATCCAGAGTTGCTGTTCGATTCAACTCAAATGATGGCAGATAAAGAACTGGCGGGTATTGCCGTCCAGCCAGTCGGCATGACAGGTTACACCGCGCTTTACGATTCCAAAGGCATCACCTACTTCCATTCCAATCCCAAATTGGTTGGGCAGGATATGCATATGTTCGCGGCGACACTACCCGAGTTCTGGGCAATCTTCGATGCCAGCCTGGATGGAACAGTGGTCGGTTCTTATTATGTCTGGAAAGAACCCAATGGGTCCCTGCGCGAGAAATATATGGAATGTGTGCCGGTGGGAAGCACGCAATTCCGCATCGCAGCCACAACGTACATGGATGAATTCTACGTGCCGATCCGCGATACAGAGCAGAAAGCGCGATCCATCTTCGAACAAACGCGCCTGCAAACGTATGGGGCGCTCACAGCGGTGACGGGGCTTTCCCTGCTGGTCGCGTTGTGGTTATCCTCCTATATCAGCAGGCCGGTCGCGTCCCTGGTCTCAGCCTCCCAAGCCGTTGAAGCGGGGGACTTCTCCTCGGTAAACCTGCGCGAGGTGGAGAAGCGGAAAGATGAACTCGGTGGCCTGGCGCGCGTCTTTTCTCGAATGGCCGAGCAGATGCGGAGCCGTGAACAAGATTTAAAGGATGAAGTGCAAAGCCTGCAAACTAAAGTCCAATTGTTCATCGAGATTGATCTGGCACGCAAGGAAGGCCAGGTGCGCGAGATCACCGAGTCGGAATACTTTGAGAATCTCAGTAGTCGCGTCCGGGACCTGCGCACAAGAAAAGAGCAGGGAGAATAAAACGAAGGCGCGGGCGTTTTACTGCGCCACTCTATCGCCTCCGCCGCGGACGCGTCCCTGCTGGCATCCTTCCTCGACGAGTGGCTGAACGCTGTTCCCCAGGAGCGGATTCTCCGTCTCGATGTCACCGATGAAACCGAGAAGTACAACAGATGTCTTCCAAAAATCATGGCGCAAATTGATTCGCTGTAATAAATTCCCTGCCCGCCCCATCCAAACCACATGACCCCTCGACCCATCTCCCACATCATCGAACCACAATACGCGCTCGAAGGCGCGGGCGTTTTACTGCGTCGCTCCATCGCCCCGCGCGCCTCCAACGAGTACGATCCCTTCCTGCTCTTCGACCACTTCGCCTTCAACGACCCCGTCGAAGGCCCCATCCGCGGCTTCCCCATGCACCCGCACCGCGGCATCGAAACCGTCACCTACATGCTCGAAGGCTCTGTCAACCATCGCGACAGCCTCGGCAACTCAGGCATCATCGGCGCGGGCGATGTGCAATGGATGACCAGCGGCCGCGGCATCCTCCACGAGGAAATGCCGCGTCGCAGCGAAGAAAGCGGCGTCATCTACGGCTTCCAACTCTGGGTAAACCTCCCTGCCGCCCAAAAGATGAGCCAGCCGCGCTACCAGGAAATTTCCGCCGCGACCATCCCCAGCGTGACGATAGACGGCGCGACCGTGCGCGTCGTCGCAGGCGAATTCAACGGGACGCGCGGTCCCGTCGCCGAAATCGCGGCCTCGCCTCTTTACTTGGACGTGATGCTGGATCCTGCTTCGAGATTCGTTTGCCCCGTCCCGCGCGGACACACCGCGCTCGCGTACGTGTTCGAAGGCAGCGGCAAATTCTCAGGCGCTGAAGTCAAATCCGTCCGCATGGTTGTCTTCGGCGATGGTGACCAGATCGAAGTGGAATCAGAAACGGGCGTGCAATTCATGCTCATCGCAGGGATGCCGTTCCGCGAACCGATTGTCCCCTACGGGCCGTTCGTCATGAACACCGTCGAAGAGATTCAACAAACGCTGGCCGAATTGCGAAATGGGACGTTTATAAAGTGAATCAGAAACCCGTTTTCTCCAAGAAAACGGGTTTCTGATATTCGGGAGATAACCATGACCCAAATCCTCTACGGCGACCGACTCGGCCGCGAAGGAAAAATTCGACTCGGCTGTTCGGCGGCGATCATCAACGAAGAGGGGAAAGTCCTGCTCACGCGCCGCCGCGACAATGGACAGTGGTGCCTGCCCAGTGGCGGCATGGAGGCGGGCGAATCGCCATCCGAAACCGCTGTCCGAGAAGTCTTCGAGGAGACCGGACTCCACGTCCGCGTGACGCGGCTGGTGGGTGTCTACAGCGACCCAAATCAACTGGTGATGTACGTGGACGGGAACAAGGTGCAGATCGTCGCCATCCATTTCGAGGCGGAAATCACAGGTGGGAATCTTGGCCTGAGCGACGAGACCAGCGCATTTGGATATTTTTCATTGGAAGAGATGGAGGGGATGGAAATGCTCGGCCATCACAAGAAAAGAATTGAAGATACGCTGGCAGGGAAGACAGAGGCGATGTTTGAGTAAAACGAGATAGTATCTCGCTCTACTGTAAAAACCCCAACACCACCTCCCCCACCTCGCACGGACTGGTCTGCGGGGCGGCGTGCGTGGCGTGGATCAACACATGGCGCGCGGATGGATGTCGCGGAGTGGCGGTAATCAAGTCTTCGCGGCCCCAGATGAAGATGGATGGAATCTCGGGGGGGACGGCAAAGGGACGCGCTCCAAATTCGGGAAGCGAGCGCAGGGTGGCTTTGAGAACGTTCACAGGCTGGGAGGTGATCTCGTCAAACCAGGCAGGGACGTGCGGATCGCGTCGCAGGTTGAATCCGAGCAGGCGAATGAGAAAACGAATCCGCCAGCCTGAAAGAACCCAATTTCCCAGTTGTGGAAAGCGTTCATCTATCATACTGGCTACGCGCAGGCCAAACGCCTTGTGTTTCGATGTGTACGCGGGAGCAAGAAAAATGGCGCGCTCGACGCGCTCGGGGCGGGATTGCAGGTAGGCCTCCGCGACGCGCGTCCCTGAGGAGTAGGAGAGGACTCTCCAGCGAGGGATGGCGAGGGAATCTCGAAGGGAGTCTAACGCGTCCACGGCCGCGGCCAGGTAGGGTTCAGAAAGAGGCGGAAGGGGCGAGAGTCCGATGCCAGGCAGTTCGACCGTCACCATCTTGAAGTGGCCGCGCAGCCGCGGAGTCAATTCCGTCCAGATGTTGAATGAGATTCCGAATCCGTGAAGAAGCAGGAGAGGCGGGCCTTCCCCATCCATTCGATAGTTGAGCATCGGCGGGATTATACTCGCCCCGCGAATGCGTCGCACTTATCAACGAGACAATTCGCGTCGGGCAGGGTGCGACGCATCCTCATCCACCACGCGGTGTTTTGATTGCAAACCAACTTTATCGGAGGAGTTATGTTACACAAAATTTCGAGCAAGTTTCACGCATGGGCAAAAGGCTGGCTGGTGATCGTGTTAATGGCGCTGGACATGTTCTTCATGGGATTCGTCATGCCGCTGATCGGCGGACTGATGAAAGGCGGCACGGGACTCGAACAGCCGCTGGATTTGATGTTTTTTTCCACGCCCGAGAAAACTTTTGCGATGATCGAACGCTACGGCGAATATGGCCGCGCCTTTTATCGCAATGTGGAATTGACGGTGGATATCATTTACCCCATCATTTACACGTTGGCGTTCGGATTGCTGATCTCGTGGCTGTTCCAGCGCGGATTTAAATCGGATAGCAAGATGCAAAAATGGAACGTGACGCCCGTCGGCGCGTGGCTGTTCGACCTGCTGGAGAATCTTGGCATCGTGACGATGTTGACGATGTGGCCGAGTCAGCCTGTGGCAGTCGCGTGGCTGACGATGATCCTGACGATGGTGAAGTGGTTCTTTGCTTTCGCGAGCATGGGATTGATTGTGGTCGGGCTGGCAATGGCCACGAGGAATGGGTTTAAAAAGAAAGAGTAGAGAATAGTAGTAGAGAACCCCGTTTTCTTGAAGAAAACGGGGTTCTGTTTGAAGGTCACTCTGGCAGGTCATCCAACATTTGCTGCATGGACTGGCGATAGGCGTTGAAGGCTTTACGTCCCTTTGCCGTCAGGCTCAACATCGTCTGCGGACGTTTGCCCTTGTAGCCCTTCTCCACTTTGAGATAACCGCCATCTTCGAGTTTTGTGATGTGCGCCGAGAGGTTGCCCCAGGTCATTCCCGTCTGCTGCGTCACGAAGACAAAGTCGGCGCTTTCCAGCACATAGAGCAAGGCGACGATCTGCAAACGGGCTGGCTCGTGAATGAGACGGTCAATGTCAGTCAGCGCGGAGAG
Source organism: Anaerolineaceae bacterium (assembly GCA_003598975.1). Taxonomy (GTDB): domain Bacteria; phylum Chloroflexota; class Anaerolineae; order Anaerolineales; family Villigracilaceae; genus Denitrolinea. The sequence continues at coordinate 13,835 of QZIJ01000110.1, forward strand.
ACTATCGGACATTTCGGGGGCGGTCATGGCTATCCCTCCCGAGGCGGAAGCGGATGCTGGCGCAGGAAGATGGCAAAGACGGCCAATCCAGGCAGGAGGATGAGCGCGCCCGCAACGATCATGGGGATGGTTGAATCCAGCCAGAGCGTGAAGAAGAAGCCGAACGCCATCAACAGGGCGATGTAGTAGCCGCGGGTGAATTCCTTGAAATAGGAGGTCACAACGGTGGAGATCCCTGCGATCAGCGCCGCGATGGACGCGACCGCGGCACGTTCCAGCGAGGGGGCAAGATTCAAGCCGATGGGTTGGGATGATGCAGTCGCGTTCCATACATACAGGCTGAAGAGGTTTATCCCGAGCGTGACCAGAACAAACACACCCATGATCCAGGCGAGAGTGGTTTTCCTTTTTTGGCGTTCGGGGCCAAATTTGACCTGTCCCATGCGAGGTGCGGTGATGTATTTCTTGCCCAACTGGAAGAACGCAAATACAATCGCCACACCTAGCAGAGCCAGCCCCATATAGGTCAACTCCCCTTCCCCGCTTTCAGGGATGGCAAAAAATAGAGAAAGAACCAACAACAGCCCGCCCATGTAGATGTCCCACAGGCCATCCTGGTGGAACGAGCGGAAGGCTTTGCGTTCAATGGCTTTGAGATCGAGATTTTGAGACATGTGATTTTCCTTTCTCTCTATTTTGCAATTTACTTTGTACTGCAAAGTTATTTGCATTATATCCATATCGCCAAAATTGTCAAGAGGCGGTTTGTAAAACAAGTCTATAACTTGTTTTACAAACCGCGAATAAAAAGCCGTCTCGCTTGGAGACGGCTCTCCTACTTCATGTTTCAGAGTTCATCCTTTGATTTCAAACCACCACACCCCCGTACACTCAGGCAATATCGTCCATCCGTTTTTTCGCACATTGTCGCCCATTTCATCGCCGAAGAAAAAGCGCGCGAGATATTCGGCCTCATCGAGCGACTCGAATTTGTAATCGGTGCGGATCCACGTATTTTGGAATCCGACTTCATCGAGCCAGGGATAAAAATTGGCGAGATGCGGAAGGTGGAAGGGGGACTCGTGTCCCGTGCCGAGCGATTCAAACAGGACGATGGGCTGGCCGCGGCGAAGGACGCGTTTCATCTCCCCCATCCATTCTGACAGGTTCGTGCGCCACGACTCGTTTCCCCACACAGCCAGGTAACTGACGCTCCAGCCCGAGACGACCAGATCGGCGGAGGCATCGTCCACGGAGAGGTGACGGTGATCCGCGACTTCGGCCTGCCAGTTGACGAGTCCACTGGCGGCGAGACGGTCGCGGCAGACGCGCAGCATCTCGTCGGATTCGTCGAAGGCGCGCACGAAGCGGACGCGCGGTGCGAGCAGACGCGCCAGACGTCCCGTCCCCGCGCCGAGGTCCAGGACAACGCGCTGGTCGAGGTTGGGGACAATGCGTTCGAGAGTCCGCAGGATATTGCCTTGATAATCTTCGCGAGCAATCAGGGCCTCGTAGCGGTCGGCGTCGGATTGATAGATGAGGCGTTGCGGATCGGTCATAGAGTGAGTATAACAAACCTGTGCTAAACTTGGGCGCATGAATCCGCTCTCCCCTTCCGCACAGAAAATCCAAAATCTATTGAAAGAACTCGGCTACGATTACACCGTAATCGAACACGCCGAGTCGACGCGCACCGCACAGGAGGCCGCCGACCGCGCGGGGTGCGAACTCGGGCAAATCGTGAAGTCACTGATCTTTCGCGGGAAGGAATCGAACAAGCCGATTCTCGTTTTGACGAGTGGCGCGAATCGCGTCGACGAGAAACGCATCGCCGAATACGCGGGCGAGCATATCGTCCGCGCCGAAGCGGATTTCGTGCGCGCAGTGACGGGATTCGCCATCGGCGGAGTTCCGCCCGTCGGTCACACGCAAAAAATGGAGACGTACCTCGACGAGGATTTTTTGCAGTATCAAACCGTCTGGGCCGCGGCAGGGACACCCAACGCCATCTTCGTGTTGAAAACCGAAGACCTGCAAAAGCTGACGGGCGGAAAGGTGGCGCGGGTGGAATGAAAGATATCTATAACTTCCTGCAACTGACAGAGAGACTTTCGTCCAGCGGGATGCCCACACCCGAACAACTGCGCGAGATCGCGGAAGCGGGCGTGACATTCGTTGTAAATCTGGCGACGCCAAAATCCGAGGGGTGGATGCCTGACGAGGGCGATGTGTTCAAGAGCCTTGGTGTCAAGTATCTATCCATCCCTGTGGATTGGGGCAACCCGACCGCGCAAGACCTGGCGCAATTTCTGGAAGCAATGTCGGCACACGAAGGTCAACGCGTGCATGTGCATTGTCAGGCGAATTTCCGCGCCACAGCGTTCATCGCGCTGTACCGCATCCTGCGATTGGGGTGGGAAAAAGAACGCGCCTTTGAAGACGCGCGAAAAATCTGGAAACTGGAAGAGTATCCTGTCTGGGAAAAATTCGCGGAAGAGTCTTTGAAGAAGTAGTGCCATGCTGAAATTTTCATATCGTCTTTGGTTTGCGGTTTGCGCGCTACTGATCACCATACTGGCCTGCGCGCGTCCGCAGACAACTTCGACTCCCAGCCTACCGATTGACTCGGTGCGCGAGTTGACGCATGACGGGTAGGCGCGCGATTATCACATCCACATCCCCAAATCCATTGATTTGACAAAACCCGTCCCGTTGGTGATGGTCTTTCACGGCGGAGGCGGCAAGGCGGAGAACGCCATCCGCACGTCGAATTTCAATGAGGTGGCGGACGAAGAGGGCTTCATCGTGGTCTATCCAAACGGGACGGGACCGCGCGAAGTGGAGGTATTCACGTGGAATAGCGGCAACTGTTGTGGAAATGCCATGCTCGAAAACGCGGACGATGTGGGCTTTGCGCGCGCCATTTTGAAAGACGTGCAAGCCATCGCGGCCATTGACCCAAAACGCATCTACGCCACGGGGATGTCGAACGGGGCGATGATGTCCTATCGGCTGGCGTGTGAGGCGGCGGATGTGTTCGCGGCCATCGCGCCTGTCGCGGGGACACTGAACTTTGAGCCGTGCGCGCCATCCGAACCTGTGGCGGTTCTCCACTTCCACGGGACAGCCGATCAGCACGTGTTGTACAACGGCGGCGTGGGACCAGAGTCTATTGTGGGAGTGGATTTCGCGTCGGTGGCGGATTCGGTTGGGTTCTGGGTCGTGTTCAACGGATGCGTGCCCCAGCCAGCGACCAGCCAGATGGACGGAGTCCAGCACGAGGTCTGGGCGGGATGCGAGAATGGGGCGTCCGTCGGGTTGTACACGATCTTCGGCGGTCAACATGCCTGGCCGGGCAGTGACGGTCCAGGCTGGGTCGGAGGGGACAAGCCAAGTCAGACGGTTTCGGCAACACAATTGATCTGGGAATTTTTCGCGGCACATCCAAAGCCATAATTCAGAAACCTGGTTACTGTGTTTGCAATTGAGTTACCTTTATCGTAAAATCTGTCCAGACCAGCCAAAGGAGTTTTAGAAATGACAGCACCTGTAAAAACCGAAGAACGATCGATCACCGAGGAAGGCGACTTCTTGCAAATTAGGTCTGTGGACCACGTCCACTTTTACGTGGGCAATGCCAAACATGCGATGTATTACTGGTGGAAAGGATTCGGATTCACGCCCGTCGCATATTCGGGACTGGAGACGGGCAACCGACAGTCCGCTTCGTACGTACTCCAATCGGGGAACGCGCGCTTCGTCGTTTCCGCGGCTTACGCGCCCTCGTCCGAGATCGCCGCGCATCACATGGTGCACGGGGACGGGGTGAAGGTCATCGCGCTGGAAGTGGACGATGTGGAGAAAGCCTGGAAAGAGACAACCACGCGCGGCGGAAAATCCGCGTGGACGCCACGCGAGGAGAAGGACGGGGACGGCATCTACCGCACGTCCGCCATCCACACCTACGGCGAGACATTGCACGTCTTCGTGGACAGAAGCGACTATAAAGGAGTCTTCGCGCCGACGTACCGTCCCATCAAAAAAAAGGAAGCAGATTCGATGGGGCTGGCCGCGGTGGATCACATCGTGGGCAACGTCCAACTCGGCAAGATGAACGAGTGGGTCAATTTCTATCATCAGGTGATGGGCTTCCGTCTCCTGCGCCACTTCGATGACAAGGACATCTCCACCGAGTATTCGGCGCTGATGTCAAAGGTGGTGCAGAACGGCAATGGCCGCGTCAAATTCCCGATCAACGAACCTGCTGAGGGTAAGCGCAAAAGCCAGATCGAGGAATATCTCGATTACTATCTCACGCCTGGAGCGCAACACGTGGCGCTCATCACCAAGGACATCATCGGCACGGTCCGAAAATTGCGCAACAACGGGATCGAATTCCTGCGCGTCCCAGACACATATTACGAAATCCTGCCCGAGCGCATCGGCAAAATTGACGAGGACTACGACGCCATCCGCGAGCTCGGCATCCTGGTGGACCGCGACGATGAGGGCTATCTCCTGCAGATCTTCACGCGTCCCATTCAGGACAGGCCGACGATGTTTATCGAAATCATCGAACGCCACGGCTCGCAGAGTTTCGGTAAAGGCAATTTCAAAGCGCTGTTCGAGTCGATTGAGTTGGAGCAGGAACGCCGCGGCAACCTATAATTGTTGGAAGGTTAAAAGGCCCAGCTTGCCAACCTTCAAACTTTCAAACCAAAATGTATTTCGCAACCATTTCTACGCCCCAAAACAAATCCGTTCCCGCCCTCTTCAAAGACGGGCTATATTATCCGCTTCCCTATCCCGATATGCGCGCGGTGATCGAGGCGGGCACAGATGAAGTCGTGCGGTGCGCGCTTTCCCCTCTCCCAATGGGAGAGGGCAGGGTGATGGCAGTCATTCGCCCTACCACCTTGCGCGACGCCTACGCCTTTGAGCAACACGTGAAAACCGCGAACAAAAACCGCGGACGCGACGTTCCTAAAGAGTGGTACGATTTTCCCGTGTTCTACTACACCAATCCGCACAGCATTTTCGGTCCCGGTGATGAAATTCCGTATCCGCCGTACACGTCCGCGCTGGATTACGAGTTGGAGATCGCGATCATCATCGGGAAGGCGGGGATGAACATTAAGCCAGAGGAGGCCGAAAAACACATCTTCGGCTACACCATCTTCAACGATTGGTCGGCACGGGACGTGCAACGCGCCGAGATGAAGGTGGGGCTGGGTCCCGCCAAAGGGAAGGACTTCGCCTCGTCGCTGGGGCCGCTCATCGTCACGCGAGAAGCGCTGGCCGATCGAGCGGTGGGACGCGCGGGCGTGTACGATCTCGAAATGCGGGCGAGAGTCAACGGCGTGGAAATGTCCCGCGGAAATTTGAAGGATATTTTCTGGTCGTTCGGAGAGATCATCGCGCGGGCCTCTGAATCCGCAATGCTCCAACCTGGGGACGTGATCGGTTCGGGCACGGTGGGGACGGGTTGCCTGCTGGAATTGACGAAGGGCGAGGGGCCGTGGTTGAAACCCGGTGATGTTGTAGAATTGGAAGTGGAACGGATCGGAATCTTGAGGAACACAATCGGGAGGAAGGCATGAGAAAAAACTTTTTCGCTCTGGCAGTTATGTTGGCAGTGACGCTAGCCTGCGCGGGGACACAACCGACCGCGCCAGCCACGTCCGCGCAAAATGTAGAGACAATGGTCGCGGCAACCATGCAGGCATGGACGGTGAACGCGCCGCCGCCAACTATCATTCCCACAACCCCGCCCGCGAACGGGCCAGTGGTCTCCTTTGAAAATGTCAATTTCATCCTGCCCGCGGAGGTGGCCACCAACGCGCTGGCGGGCAGCGTGTCAGCCGTTAATGTCACGGATGGCCCCATGTCGGTAAACACACCCGAGCATATCAAATTCGAGTTTGACGGCTACGCGCTTTACGGTACGTTCCACGAGCCGCACATAATTGTCTACCCTGCGCAGGAATACGCGGCACTCAACGAAGGCGCAAGCAGGAGCATCGCCAAACTGCAAGCCATCCTGAATGGGACCGCCGCACCAATCGCGGAAAACCTGCCCTTCATCGCGTCCTTCAACGCGGGACAGTTGTTCGCGGCGCAAATCCAGGTGATCCAATTCCAAAGCGGATCGGGCGTACGCTTCCTGACAGAGTACGGACAGTATTTCGCCACCGCCAACAACCACGACTTGTTCTATCAATTTCAAGGACTGACCAGCGATGGCAAATACTACATCCTCGCCATTTTACCCGCCTCACATCCCCTGCTGGCGTATGACGAAAAACCTGAAACCGCTCCCCCCTCAGGCGGAATCCCCTTCCCTGGCTATGAAAACGAGAGCGAACTGACAAATTACTATACCAATGTCGTCAACCTGCTCAACTCCGCCGCGCCCGAAAACTTCACACCCGCGTTGACAAGTCTCGACGCGCTGATCCAATCGCTTGAAATCCATTGAGTCGAGGCAATCCCCTTTAGAGGTTCCCATGCCCTTCTACCACAAACTCGGACAAATCCCCCACAAGCGCCATGTGCAGTTCAAAAAACCCAATGGCAAACTTTACCGCGAAGAACTGATGGGACTGGAGGGCTTCTCCTCCATCCAATCCATACTCTACCATCACTTCCTGCCGCCGCGCGTGATGAAGACCGAGGATCTCGGACCTGCCGCGCCCGAAACCGTGGACTTCGGCCCGATCCGCCACCGCGCCTTCCAGACGGTCAATCTTGACCTTGGGGCGGACGCGGTCTCCTCGCGCGTTCCCCTGCTCGCCAACCGAGACGTGATTCTCGGCGTAGCACGCCCAACAAAGAGCATGGACTACTTCTATCGTAACTCGCAGGCCTACGAAGCCTGGTTCGTTCACGAGGGAAGTGGAGCATTGAAATCCGTGTTTGGGAATCTCAAATTCCGCAAGGGAGATTACATTGTCATCCCCTTCGCGGTCACGTGGCAGATGCAACTCGATGGGGAATGCCGCTTCTTCACGATTGAATGTCCATCGCAGATCGTCCCACCCAAGCGCTATCGCAACGAGTACGGTCAACTGCTCGAACACGCGCCCTACTGCGAACGCGACATCCGCGTCCCCGAAGAATTGGAGACGCACACCGAGCGCGGCGAGTTCGACGTCCGCATCAAAGTCCGCGACCGAATGACGCGTCATGTGTTGGATTACCATCCCTTCGACGTGGTTGGCTGGGACGGGTATCTCTATCCATGGATATTCAATATCGAAGACTTCGAGCCCATCACGGGACGTATCCACCAGCCCCCGCCCGTCCACCAGACATTCGACGCGCGCAACTTTGTGGTCTGCTCGTTCGTCCCGCGTCTTTTTGACTATCATCCCGAAGCCATACCTGCACCCTATAACCATTCCAACGTGCAATCCGATGAAGTGCTCTACTACGCAGAAGGCAACTTCATGTCCCGTAAAGGCATTGACCGCTGTGACATCAGCCTGCATCCCTTCGGTCTCGCGCACGGCCCCCAGCCAGGTATGACCGAAGCCTCCATCGGCAAGAAGGAAACCCTGGAATTGGCCGTCATGGTGGATACCTTCAATCCACTACAACTGACGAAGCAAGCCGTCGCGCTCGAAAAACCTTACATGGAAACCTGGCTGGAAGGGGATGGAGAGTAAAGCCAGGCAACTGTCGCACAGTCGCCTGAATTAGACAGGCGCTTTTATCGGTAGGAGATTGTCATGAACAACTTAATGAGCTTTCTACTCAAGTTGATGGGCGCCCGCGATCCATACGCACGCGGCCATTCAAACCATGTGACCGAATTATCCGCAGGACTTGCCCGCGCCATTGACCTGCCAGCGGAACGGATCGAGAGTCTCGTATTTGCATCCCAGATTCACGACCTCGGCAAGATCGCCATCAACGAGGCGATCATCAACAAACCAGGGCCTTTCACCGAAGCAGAGTATGTGATGGTGCAGCATCATTCAATCCTCGGCGCCAATCTGATCGCACCACTTCAACTCGACGCCAGCATCCAGAACGCCATTCTTCACCATCACGAAAACTACGACGGCTCGGGTTACCCGCACAAAATAGCGGGCGAGTCCATCCCGCTGGAGTCGCGCATCCTGCGCATCGCGGATACTTACGACGCACTGATCCACGATCGCGTCTATCGGAGCGCATACTCGCCGCAAAAGGCACGCGCTATCATGCGCGAGGAGAGTCATTTCTTCGACCCGAATTTGCTGGAGATATTCTTCAACATGGATCAACCATAGGATTGACCAGACCCAATGGAATGGAACCCGAACGAACTTCCGCACCAATCCGTCTATAAACTGCTGACAGGAGCGATCCTCCCCCGACCGATCGGCTGGATCTCCAGCATGGACGCGGACGGCCATCCGAACCTGGCGCCGTTCTCGTTCTTCAACGTGGTCTGTGCGCGGCCGCCGACAGTAGTTTTTTGCCCCCTCATCCGCGGAACGGACGGAAAGACAAAAGACACTTTGAATAACGTCCGCGCGACAAATGAGTTTGTAGTGAACATTGTCAGCGAGGATCTGGTGGAGGCGATGGTTTTGTCGTCAGTGGAGGCGCCGCCAGAGATGAACGAATTTGAATTCGCGCGGGTGACCGCGGAACCGTCCGTGACGGTGCGCCCGCCGAGGGTCCGCGAAAGCCGCGTGCATTTCGAGTGCCGCGTCCGCCAGATCGTGGAGATCAGTCCAGAGCCGGGCGGTGGCAGTCTCGTCATTGGAGAAGTCTTGCACATTCACGTGGACGAGAGCGTATTGATGGGCGGTGATAAAATCAATCTGGCCGCGCTCAGACCTGTGGGAAGACTGGCAGGCGGAAGTTATGTGCGCGTGACAGACGTGTTCGAGATGGAGCGACCGAAAACTCTGATCAAGGAAAAATGAGATGAAAAAGATAATTGCCACTCTCAGTTTGTTTGCGATGTTTCTTTCCTCCTGCAACTTTCCCAGCGCGCAGGATTCTGGCCTGACGGCGGAACAACAGGCCGCGACCATCGTCGCACAGACGTTGACCGCCGCGGCGGAGGAAAATCCTGTTCCGCTTGCCTCACCCACTGCAAAGGAGGAACAACCAACCGCGTCGCCCACCGCAACGGGAGAGGCGGCGACGATCCAGCCGAACGTCACACCCACCGCTTTGACAGGCACGCCCACTGCCACCATCCTGACGGTAGACTCGAACACGAACTGCCGCGAAGGCCCAGGGCTGACGTATGCCATCATCATTGTGCTGGTGCCAGGGACACAGTATCAAATGATCGCGCGCACCGCCGACAACAAGTATTGGGTCGTCACTGAGATCGGAAAATCCAACGCCTGCTGGGTGCCTGCGGAGATGTCGAACGCGCACGGGAATGTCAACCAGTTGTCGGTGACCACGCCCGCCGCGCCCACTTCTGCCGCGGGTGCGCTCCAGGCCCCGAGCGGACTGGCCTATCAGTATTCCTGCGCTTTTAACGGCGTCAATAGCGATATCACCGTCAGCCTGAAATGGAATGACCGCTCCAATAACGAAACTGGCTTCCGTTTGTATCGCGACGGAGCGCTGGTGGTGGAATTGCCCGCCAACACCACCAGTTACACAGACCTGTTCGCGGGAAGCGCGACGGTGACGTATAGTTATCGTGTCTCTGCATATAATGCCGCGGGCGAGGCGCTGGGCGGGACGATCTCGTTCTCGTGCCAGTAGAAAATCGAAAAGAGTCAGTCACCCTCAAGGGGATTGGCTCTTTGTTGTTCGACAGGGACATATAACATGCCACTCACACCGCAGGATTTCGTCAGCAAGTGGAAGCGCGTGACCGCGCGCGAAAAGCAAATCTATCAGGAGCACTTTCTTGATCTGTGTGCATTGACCGGCCACCAGACGCCAAACGATTATGACCCGAGCGGTACGCGCTTCGGGTTCGAGATGGGCGCGGCCAAGACCAGCGGCGGACAGGGCTGGGCGGACGTGGCCAAGCTCGGTTATTTTGGGTGGGAATACAAAGCCAAGGACGCCGACCTCGATAAAGCCTACGAACAACTTTTGCTGTATCGCGACGCGCTCAAGAATCCCCCGTTGTTGATCGTCTCGGACATCAACAACATCATTATCCGCACGAACTTCACCAACGTCCCAACACGGACGATCTCCCTCACGCTCGATGACCTGCTGAAACCAGAAAGCATCAAAACGCTCAAGGCGGTCTTCACCAACCCCGAGTCGCTCAAACCGCAGGTGACCGTCGAGTCTGTGACACGCGAGGCGGCGGGGCATTTCGCCAAACTTGCCGAGAACCTGCGCAAGTACGGCAACGACCCACAGGAGATCGCGCACTTTTTGATTCGTTTATTGTTCTGTCTGTTCGCGGAAGATATCGGCCTGCTGCCCGAAAAGATGTTCCCGCGTTTGCTCGAACAGACGCGGCGCAACTCGGCGGATTTTTCCGAAGTCCTGCGCCAGTTATTCCGCGCCATGAAGTCGGGTGGATATTTCGGCGCGGACAAGATTCTGCACTTCAACGGCGGACTCTTCGATGATGACCGTGTTCTGCCTCTCGACGGCGCGGACATGGACATCATCGCGGACATCGACGCGCTGGATTGGGCCGCCATCGAACCTTCGATCTTTGGCACGCTCTTCGAGCGCGGGCTGGACCCGAGCAAGCGTTCACAACTCGGCGCGCATTACACCAGCCGCGATGATATTTTGTTGATCGTGGAACCGGTGCTTATGGCTCCGCTGCGCCGTGAATGGGAGCAAGTGAAGGATGAAGTCAGAGGCATGAAGGCGGAAGAAGCAGACCTGCCGAAGGGTAAGAAGAAATCTGCTCTGCAGAAAAATATCAAAGACAAGTTACTCGCCTTTGCGGACAGAATCGCGGCGACCAAAGTCCTCGACCCGGCCTGCGGAAGCGGAAACTTTTTGTATGTGGCTTTACGCCTGTTGCTCGACCTTCAAAAAGAAGTCATCAACTTCTCGGACGAAATGGGCGCGGGACGCTTCTTCGTGAGCGTGACTCCGTCGCAGGTTTTTGGGATCGAGATCAACGAGTACGCCCACGAACTGGCGCAGATGACCATCCAGATCGGCTACATCCAATGGCTGAGAGATAACGGTTATGGCTTGCCGTCCGAGCCGATCCTGCGCCCGATGCAGAACATTTTGCAGATGGACGCCATCCTCGCAAGGGAGACCTTTAGGGACTCACAGTCCCTAAAGGTCTTTGAACCCAAATGGCCTTCCGCCGATGTCATCATTGGCAATCCGCCTTTTTTGGGTGACCGAAAAATGCGCCGCGAACTTGGCGACAAATATGTTGATGAATTAAGAAAGTTGTATGAAGACCGTCTTCCCGGCGGTAGCGATTTGGTTTGTTACTGGTTTGAAAAAGCACGCGCAATGATCGAAGAAGGAAAAGTAAAGCGTGCTGGCTTGTTGGCAACACAAGGCATTCGTGGCGGTCTAAACCGAACTGTTCTTGATCGGATTAATTCAAGCGGAAATATTTTTTGGGCAGAATCAGATCGAGCGTGGATTCTTGATGGGGCAGTTGTTCATGTTTCTATGATTGGATTTGATAATGGAAAAGAGACTAATCTGTTATTGGATGGTAAGAAAGTTGATTCGATAAATTCAGATTTATCTAGTACAGCCGATACGACCCTTGCTCAAACTCTTGTTGAAAACGCAAAGATTAGTTTCATTGGCACTCAGAAATCTGGCCCCTTTGATTTGACAAATGCTCAAGCTCAAGAAATGCTTAGTTCAAAGGGCAATCCTAACACTCGCTCTAATCGCGACATAGTAAAACCTTGGATAAATGCGATTGACATAACCCAAAAAACACGAAACATGTGGGTTATTGATTTTGGGCCGAACATGTCGCTTGAAGAGGCTTCTAAATATGAATTACCTTTTGAATATGTAAAGAAACACGTCAAGCCGATTCGTGATGTTGTTCGACGCGCCGCACACAAAAAGAAATGGTGGCTCTTTGGTGATACCCGCCCTGGAATGAGATTAGCTGTTGCACCTTTGAGTCGATACATTGTTACTCCGATGGTTTCAAAACACAGAGTTTTCGTGTGGCAAGAAAAAACGGTTATTCCCGAAAACCTCTTGGTGGTAATCGCACGAGATGATGACTACTTTTTCGGCGTGTTGCACTCGAAGCTTCATGAACTATGGTCAAGACTCAAGGGAACTCAATTGCGCGAAGCCGAAAGCGGTACTCGCTACACTCCAACCTCAACCTTTGAAACCTTCCCGTTCCCGTGGGCGCCGGGCAAAGAGCCGAAGAACGATCCGCGCGTGAAGGCTATCGGTCAAGCCGCGCAGGAATTGGTCGAGCAGAGAGATCGCTGGCTGAATGCCGTAGGGGCGGACGGCCGTCCGCCCCTACATGATGAGGGTGATAAGAAAAAACGCACGCTGACGAACCTCTACAACCAACGTCCCACCTGGTTGGATTTGGCGCACAAACGTCTCGATGAGGCGGTCTTCGCCGCCTATGGCTGGCCAAGCGACCTGTCCGAGGAGGAGATTTTGGAGAGGTTGTTGAAATTGAATTTGGAGAGGGCGAAACGCTAATTTCCGACTACGCGCAAATCATTGACGTCCATTACGCAAATCATCGGCGTTGATTGGTTGAATCATCAACGTTGATTAAGGCAATTCTCGGCGTCAATTGGTCAAATCATCGGCGATGATTGAGGCAGTCATCGCCGATGATTCTTTTCTCGTTTCCAGCAGGACAGAAACCAACGGCAAATACCAGCGATTCAACATCAAGGCGTGCCGCAAGAACAAGCCAGATAAATATTTACACACGCAGTTTGATCATCTTCAGGAAGATTCGCATAAATTATGCAAGACGGGGCATCCAATCCGATGCCCCACAGCCCGGAGGCTGGCTTGCGGCTAAAGGCATTGGTCTTCTTGTACGGCTGAAGGACGACCGTAGTGCCATCTTTTGTTACCGAGGTGCCGAGAGCGGCATTCGCACCCTGGTTGGAATTATTGGAAACGTAATCGACCAATACACCGGGTCCGAAAGGCACATTTATGGGTGGGTAGGAGCATTTCAAGGGCGAATCCAAAGGACCAGAAAAGCAAAGCGCATGGAAGTCGTTTGGATCGACAACCTGGATTTTTTGCTTTCCTTTGATTTCCCCGCAATACAAATTGTCCAACTTGGCGGTTATTTCATATTCCGTATCTTGTGTGAGCGTAAGGTCGTATGTACCCTGTTTGGGAATGGCGGGCGGATTGGTAAACTGCAGAGGAGGGAATTCCTGGTTATTGGTCACATCTTTCACAGTGATCGTCAGAGTACCTTTTGGGTCACAATCCCTTTTTGTGTCGCGAGTTTGAAACTCAATTTTATATTCGATTCTAGTCTTCCCGCCATTTGGGCAGTTTCCCGGGCAAACCCACGGTTCTTGAGCCCCAACAACGAAGGCAGATGGGCAACAAGAATCGACAGGAGGCGGCGTACAAGCATCCACTATCGCCGCAATGACAAGCAAGGCAACCAGAGTGAAACATAGTTTTTTGAGCATGGCGTCCCTCCAATGGACATGATGAAAAGATGGGAACACGCTTTGCGATGGAACGTCACGAATTTTTCTTTCGTTTCCCCGCGAACAAAGTGGTAGTGTTGCTTAAAAACTCGTTTGCGTGCAGAATCAGTATACAACGAATAATGGAGCGATTCAAGTGGTCTTGCTTCCGATGAGAGTTTCATGAGGTTGTTGAGGTTGAATTTGGAGCGGGCAAATCCACTAGATACTGACTACGCGCAGGGTGGTGGTACAAACAAAGCAACTGATAGTTCTCTACCGTACATCCGTCATTGCGAGGGTGTTCTTCCCGAAGCAATCTCCTCTCGCAACGCGGGGATTGCTTCGTCGGGTCTCGATACAGCCTCGAAGTACACTCGGCCTACTCGACCCTCCTCGCAATGACGAATTTGCTCGTATTTGTACGGTAGAGAAACTGATAGTATCAATGGAGACAATCCTCGGCTTTGATTCTCACTCCTCCCCCGTCTTCGGCGGCAAATGGATCAACCAGTCCGCCAGGGCAAGGAAGAGGATCGCGCCAAAAAATGGGCGTGGATATTTTTGCATCAAATAGGCCTTGATGCCACCATAGAAAATTCGGCGCTCGCCGACACTTTCCTCATCCAGGCGCATCGGCGTGTAAAGTGGGAACAGGGTGACATCCTCGCCCGCGGCCTTCATGCCTGCGGCTAGCGCGTTATCGTGCATGCAAGTGCCACAATACATGTTCGCGGCGCCGGTGGCGATATAGATGATCTTCATGCCTTCCTTCCCAGTACGATCTCGATGGGCAGTCCCCACATGGATGAAACTTCGGAATCCACGATCGCGAATCCGCTTTGCTCGACGGCCTGTCGCGCAAAAATTGGACGGCAATCTGCATAATTTGGCATGTGATCGTGGAACCACTCATAAAGACGGACTGCCAAACCGGGCGGATTTGTCTTGGTCATGGATACAATTGCCAGCCTGCCGCCGGGCTTGAGTATGCGCAAACATTCCTTTAGAACGAGCGGAATTTCTGGATTGTCGAAAAGTTCGAGGGTGAAACTCATGAAAACGCCATCCAGTATCCCTGTTTCGATAAAATCCAATCGGGACGCGTCTCCGAGATGAAGGTCCACCCGTTCAGACAGCCCCAAGCCCGCCAGCCGTTCACGCGCGATGGCAAGCATCCCATCAGAAATATCGAGGCCGATCACACCTCCAGACGGACCCACTGCCCGGGCAAGCGAAACGAGACAATGTCCCGTGCCAAATCCGATTTCCAGAATCCTCTCGCCGGGCTGGGCAGACAGTTTTTTCAAACCCCAATCACGATACTTCTTTTCCGAACTTCCCGCGACCACGTCGTACCAACGGCTGAGGCGGTTGTAACTTGCGCGGGCATCTTCCTTGGAACGGTGTACTCGGCGGACGGACGCATCCATGGCGTTGATCCTTTCCACGGTAGTAGATCTCTTGCAAAAGTGCCATCAGCTACAGATTTGCCCTTCGGGCACGATGTCACGGATTAGCGCAGATTTAAAGCCAACTCCGTGAAAATCCGCGTAATTCGTGGCAAAGAATCTGTGTTCACTCTTTCTCGCGCGGATTTATGTAAGAGTCCTATCATATCAATCGGAGAGTCGGCATGATCGGTGAATTCGATTTAACTATCCGTAGTGCGCGGCGGCAAATGGATTAACCAATCCGACAGTGCGAGGAAAACGAGCGCACCCACAATTTCAGGTCCAAGATTGAGCGGGCCAAATTGAAAAAGCGTCCAGCCTCGCCACCACCCGATAAAATGTCCTGCAGCAAAACCCAGCACACTCATTAAGAGATAAGCCACCAAATGCAAGGCCTCCCCGCCGCGAATAAAGTGATAGAGTGCGCCGAGTCCCAGCGCGATCAAAAGGGCAAAAAGAAGGGATGGAATTGTCATCAGTTTGGCATCCAGTGTTTGTTGGCGCAATCCACAAAAAGACTTGCAAACCAGAGAAACTCCCTATTCTGGCTACGCGCAACAATTATCCGATAATTCCTCCGCCGAGGACTTCCTCCCCAACGTAGAACACCGCCGCCTGACCTGCCGTCACATCCCGCGCGGGCGCGTCAAACCTGACCCGAGCGCGGGTTCCGTTTTCAAGGGGGATTACATCCGCAGGGACGGCGCGCGCCGTATAACGAATCTTGACATCCGCGCGAAACGGCGCGGACGGCACCTCCCCGCTCAACCAGTTGACATCCCGCGCAGTGAGTTCTGCGAATCCACGTTCGTCCACTGTGCCGACCACCAGCACATTGCGTTGCGCGTGTTTCGCAATGACATAGAGAGGGACGGGCGAGAAAACATTCAGTCCCTTGCGCTGGCCGATGGTGTAGTTGGCAAGGCTGTTATGCTGGCCGAGCGTCCTTCCATCCCGCGTCACAATCTCACCGGGCTGGTTGATTTGGGGCGCGTGACGCGCAAGAAAATTGCGATAATCGTCCCCTGCGAGAAAGCACAAGTCCTGACTGTCCGCGCGCGAGGCGGTCGGCAAGCCAAACGATTCAGCCATCTGACGGATTTCCGCCTTCGGGTAATCACCCACAGGGAACAGCGCGCGTTGCAGTTTTTCCTGCGTCAGCACATGCAACACATATGACTGGTCTTTCGTCTCATCCACGGCGCGCAACAATTTCCTAATTCCGAATTCCGAATTCCTAATTCGTGCGTAATGCCCCGTCGCCATGAACTCCGCGCCGAGCGCCAGCGCGTGATCGAGAAGAAACGTCCAGCGGATTTGACGGTTGCACAGCAGGCACGGATTGGGCGTCTCGCCGCGCACGTATCCGTCCAGAAAATACTGGACAACCGTCTCGCGGAAGATATTCTTCGCGTCCACCACGTAAAAGGGAATATCCAGTTTCGCCGCCACGCGCCGCGCCTGCGCCATCGAGTCGGA
>QZIJ01000009.1 GCA_003598975.1 Anaerolineaceae bacterium
AATTGAAAACAGGACAGACACCTTTTGAAACCAGGTGTCTGTCCACATGAACCACTCGGGGGCTTTTCTTTCTTGTCTCGTCTATGGGGTGCAGTTCAAGGCCGGTCCCTTTTTGACGCTTCTGATTTGTAAAAAGCGTTTATTTCGCGGGGGTCTGAACCGCGGGAGACTGAACTGCAGGAGTTTCTTGAGCCGCTTGATTTTCTTGAACTTCCTGAATCTCTTGCGTAACTTCCGCCTCTTGCGACGGGGAATTCTTTTTGATCTGTTTGAGCCTTTCCTTCTGCTCTTTTTTGCGTTTCTTTTGCAATTCCTTCTGACGCTTTTCGTATTTATAGTTTACTTTAGCCAATTGAGCATCCTTTCCTGTTTCAGGACTGAATTTGATAAATCATTATAGCACGCTGGCTACGCCTTCCGTCCAATCACCGCCAGTGTCGTCGCGCTGTGGAATCCCACTTCCTCCACGCGCTGACGCAACTCCGCGCCGCGCGCCTGCAAATCGGGATGTCCCTCGGCGCGCTGGATGTAACGTTCGAAAACGGGATTCAATTCTTCAAGGATGGCGGGGTCGCGGGGATTCTCGCTGAGATCGCAGAGATCGAAGGTGGAAACGTGCGTTAGCTCGAGGCTGGCAACTAAATCGAGGAGTTCCTGCCGCGTGTACGTCTCGCGATGCACGACCCCGTTGACCATGTCCACGGCGGCCCACCAGTGATGGAGCAGGATGTGCGTTTGCTGAGTCTCGGTCTGGTTGTCGCGGAACATCTCGGAGACGAGCAGGTGTCCGCCTGGGCGGAGAACGCGTTTCATTTCGGAGAGAACCGGACCAGGGTCAAGATGATGAAGCGAGTTGGAGATGCAGACCAGGTCAAAGGATGAATCGTCAAAGTCCAGTTGATGAGCGTCCATCTGCTGAAAATGGACTTTGGGATTCTCCTTGAAGGCCTCTGCAAAGGATGCGGCGGCGCGGTCATTATTGTCAACGCCGATGATCTCGGTGTAGTCCTGCAAGCCTTCGAGCAAAAAATGGATGAAGCCACCGCCGCCCGTGGCGACATCGAGCACGCGGCCCGCGGCGATTTGACCGATGATTTCTTTGGGCGTGGGCATGACTATCCTTCCCTCATCCATCGTTTAACTGCCTCGTGCGGATGCTGGTAATTCTCCATTGCGTCCAGCAATTTTTCGGGGTCGGATTCGCAGAACAGCGACTCGCGATGCTCGCGGAAGACGAATCCCTCTGCCACGGCGTGGTCAATGGCGGTGAGGAGCGGAGCGTAATAATTTCGCAGGTTGAGCAGGCCGATCGGTTTTTCGTGCGCGCCGGTCTGTGACCAGGTGATGGTCTCGAACAATTCATCGAAAGTGCCGTAGCCACCGGGTAGGGCGATGAAACCTTGTGCGAGTTCATGCATGCGCGCCTTGCGCGCGTGCATGGTCGGAGTCACTTCCATGCTGGTGAGTTTCGCGTGCGCCAGCGGACCAGTGTTCATGCTGGGGATGATGACGCCGATCACCTCGCCGCCT
The DNA here is from genome assembly GCA_003598975.1 of Anaerolineaceae bacterium. Taxonomy (GTDB): domain Bacteria; phylum Chloroflexota; class Anaerolineae; order Anaerolineales; family Villigracilaceae; genus Denitrolinea. Next base: position 1,531 of record QZIJ01000009.1, read on the forward strand.
GCCTCCAGCGCGCCGTCGGCCACCGCGCCCATCAGCCCCGTCTTGCCGCCGCCAAAGATGAGTCGAATCCCACGCTGGGCGAGGAGGCGGCCCATCGTCCGCGCCCCCGCCAGATAGTCCGCGTGAACCGAATCAGATGAACCGCAAAAAACGCAGATCGAGTCCATTTGTCCTCCAGTATCGCAAGTTTAAACTTGCGATACTTTACCACGTTAGAGTTCTATTAGTCAAAGCATCTAACGCTTGACTCCGCAAATAGCGGGATTACAATCCATCCCATGGAATACAAGGATTACTACAAAATTCTCGGCGTGGACCGCAAAGCCAGCGCGGACGAGATCCGCAAGGCCTATCGCAAACTCGCGATGAAATATCATCCCGACCGCAACCCCGGCGACAAGGCCGCCGAGGAGCGTTTTAAGGATGCGAATGAGGCCTATCAGGTTTTGAGCGACGAACAGAAGCGCGCCCGCTACGACCAGTTGGGAAGCGCCTACAACAACTGGCAGGGACGCGGCGCGCCGGGCAACTTCGACTGGGGGCAGTGGACGGGCGGTACGCGCGTCAACATGGATGATCTTAACGAAATGTTCGGCAGTGGCGGAATCGACTCGTTTTCGGACTTCTTCCGTTCGATCTTTGGCGGGATGGGCGGCGCGTCTGTCGGGACCTCGGGCCGGGCGCGGCAGTCCCCGGGCTATCAGCAACCCCTCGCCATCTCCCTCGAGGAGGCCTATCACGGGACGTCGCGCCAACTCCAGTCCGAATCTCGCCGCCTGGAAGTCAAAATCCCCGCGGGCGTGAAGACTGGCTCGAAGGTGCGCGTGGCAAACGCCGCTCCGCAGGGCAGCGACCTGTATCTCATCATCGAGGTGGCGGACGACCCGCGCTTCGAGCGTGACGGTGACAACCTGCGCACCACCGCCACCGTGGATGTGTTCACGGCCATCCTCGGCGGCGAAGCGGATGTGGAAACGATGGCGGGCAGGGTGAAGTTGAACATCCCTGCCGGCACGCAACCCGAGCAAGTCTTCCGTCTCGCAGGACGCGGGATGCCCCACCTGAAAAATCGCAACCAGAAAGGTGACTTGTACGTACGCTTGAAGGTGCAGGTGCCGAAGTATCTTTCTGCCAAACAACGCGAGTTGATCGAGGAAGCCTCGAAGATCAAGTTTTAATCTATCGCGAAGAACGCGAAGGTCACAAAGATTTTGAATTTTCTTTGCGTTCTTAGCGTGCTTTGCGGTAAGAATTCTATATTGCAAGAGGAAAAATGAAACGAACTCTCATTGCTTTATCGGTTTTGGCGTTGGCCGCGCTGGCCTGCTCGATAGGTGCGTTGCCAGGTCTGTCTGCGACCCCTGAAGTGGCGGTCGTGGAACCTGTTGAATCGTCCCTGCCTGTGGGGATGGATGGTACTCAGGATCAGGGACTGCTGGTGGCGCTCTTCCAGCGTGTCAACCCGGGCGTGGTCGCCATCAAGACGGTCGGCGCGCAGGCAGGTTCACTTGGTTCTGGCTTCGTCTATGACGCGCAGGGACATATCGTCACCAACTATCACGTGGTGGAAGGCTCGAAGCAGGTGGAAGTGGATTTCACCAGCGGATTCAAAACCTACGGGACGGTCATCGGTACCGATCTCGACTCGGACCTGGCCATCGTCAAAGTGAATGCGCCTGCCGACGAGTTGCATCCACTTCCGCTTGGAGACTCGGACGCGTTGCAAGTTGGACAGACCGTGATTGCCATTGGCAATCCCTTCGGCCTCGACAGCACCATGACGATGGGCATCATCTCCGCGCTGGGACGCACGCTCGATTCGTTGCACTCGACCTCGGGCGGGGGGACGTTCACTGCGGGCGATATCATCCAGACCGACGCGGCCATCAACCCGGGCAATTCGGGCGGCCCGCTCTTCAACCTGAACGGGGAGGTGATCGGCGTCAACCGCGCCATCCGCACAGTCAACTCGACGGATACAGGCGAGCCGCTCAATTCGGGAATCGGGTTCGCCGTCTCGTCCAATATCGTCAAACGCGTTGCTCCCAGCCTGATCAAGGATGGCCGCTACGATTATCCGTTTCTTGGCATTTCATCCATGGATGATCTGAGCCTGCCCGTCATCGAAGCGCTTGGATTGAAGAGTCAGGTGGGCGCGTACGTGACCAGCATCGTCCAGGATGGACCCGCGGACAAGGCTGGAATCCGCGCGGGCGACCAACCCACCAGCATCCAGGGATTGCTGGCGGGTGGCGACTTGATCATCGCCATTGACGGAAAGTCGATTCAAACCTTTGACGACCTGTTGCGGTATCTCATCAACAACAAGGCCCCGGGCGAGACGGTGACGCTCACCGTCCTGCGCGGGGAGGAGAAGTTGGATATCGTTGTCACTTTGGCGAAGAGGCCGAGGTAGTAATTGGGTGAAGAAAAACGTCCGAGATTTTGGTCTCGGACATTTTTTTAATTGGTTGCGCGAGTGCGTCGCACCTGACGGGTTGGTTTATCCTATCGAGAAAGGTGCGACGCACTTTGTTTCACTTACTCGCTACCATCAGGCTGGGACTTGTTCGATTTTCTCTCTTTGGGATAACTGGTGACAAACGTGGGAAGCAACTTGCCGCCCAATTTATCCTTCATCTGGCTAATTTGGATATTGGCCGAGTAGCCCAAGTCAATGCGCGGAAAATCTGCGGCGAGCGCGGAGCAAACTTGCCAGAGCAGAATCGCTTCCGTGTCCGCGTCGGGGGAAGAAGTGCCCCACAAATAGGCGCGGCCATCGGGTTGACTGAGCATCGCCAGCGTGAACGCGACGGGTTGGTTCTGCGGATCGGTCAGCGCGTAGAGACGGCCTGTCTCGTTGGCGCGCATCCACGCGAGACGTTTTTTTAGTATGGTTGCATCGAACTGGGGATGACGGGACGCGAAGAGATCCTCCCATTTTTCGTCAGTGGCAATTTGCAGGGAGAATTTTTGTGCGCCTTGTTGGAGAATTGGTTGCAAGTCGGGGGAGACGCGTCCCCAGGCATCTTCGGCGCGGAGATATTCGTGGGTGTAGACCGTCTCGATCTTCCACTGGTTGAACATGTAGGAGCGGATGTCCCAGATGGCGGGCGAGTTGTTGATGCGGACGGTGGGGACGCGTTCGACCAGGCTTTTGGTCAAATCTACCAGCGGGGTGTAACTGGAGTAGGTGTGATGCCGTTCGGCATAGCCGAGCGAATCCGCCAGGAGGGGGGAAACGTATCCGAATGACGGCGACCCGCTCGAAGTTCGGGAGGAGGCGGGGCGGCGCGGGACGGTCAGCGCGGCGAGGAAGTCATCCTTCTTGTCCACGCAGACGAGGGCTAGGAATCCTCCCATCTGCGGTTCGGTGTCGGCCAACATCTGATTCCAGTCCAACCGATGGAAGAGCGTGCCCTGCGGTGATTTGGCGAGGAAGGCGTTCCACTTTTCGGTTTCGTCGGGTTTGAGTTCGCGGACGTTTTCCATGCTTCACCTATGGGAGGAATCTGATGAGCGCCTGTCGCACTTTGCGCAGGAAGAGATAGACGTTGACCCAGGCTGTGATGCCGCCCGTTTTGAGAACCCAGAAGGGGAGCGAATCGGTGCCGAGCGAATCTTTGAAAGCGAACAGGCTGGAGTTGCCGCCCTCGCCGAAATCTATCATGTCGAATTCGCCCGCAAGGGTTTGCGCCGCGAAGTAATGGATGGCGGGCGGGAATTCCTTGCTGTTGCGTTCGTGGTCGTAGCCGACCAGCCAGAAGTAAGCCACGCGGCTTTCGCGGCTGAGGATGTACAGCGCGATGCCGACCAGTTCACCTGTTTTTGTGCGGCAGGTGAAGGGACGGAGCAAGTCCTGGCTTTCGAGCCATTTGCATTTGCGTTTGAAGGCTTCCTTCCAACTGGCGGGAGGTTGCCAGCCGAATTTTTCCATCGTCTCGGCGTAGAGATGGACGAATTGGTTGATGATGTCATCGCCGTATTCGACGCTGAAATCGAACATATCCTGTGCCTTGCGGACGTAGGTCTGTTTGCGGTGCATGCCTTTCAACACGGCGTTCAGGTCGTGCAGATCCCAGGTGTGGGTGTATTGCGGCGCGGCATCCCAGCCGTTGTCTAGGTAGGCGCGGGCGTCGGTGAGGTTGGGATGGAATTCGATCCGCAGGAAGGGGAAGAGTTTGCGCGAAGCGCGCGCAAGTGTGGAGAGGATCTCGTATTGTTGCGGGCTGTTGTCTGGAATGTCGCCCGCCAGGATGGGCGTCCCCGCGTAGAAGATGCTGAGCGTGTTCTGGACGCGCACGCCCATCAGTTTGCGGTGGATGATGGCCTGCCCGCAGACGAGACGGTCCGACTCATCGTAACATCCCAGTTTGAGCAGATGCCAGGAGGGGTCCTCGCCCGCCCAAACGTCCAGAAAGCGGTGGGAGGCGAAGAGACAGTTTTGCCGCGAGCACGCGATCAGTTGATCCCACGCGATATCGGTTGCAGAAATTTCGCGCACTTCGATTTTCATGGAAAGATGATCCTTGATTGGATTTCCCTGTCATTTTGGAAGTAACGGCAACTATACTGGAAGTGTTTTTAAAAAGCAATGGGCATGGCAAAACTGTGTGGATTAACCCCAAACGCGCCCAGAACAATAAAAGTATAGGATAATGTCGCACATCTCTCGGTAGAAACTTATCAATGAAACTCACTTTCTGGCACAAACTCCTCTATGGTTCAGGCGATTGGGGACTTGCTTCTACAGGCATGTTGCGTTCGGTCTTCTATGCCATCTATCTCACGGACGTGGTCGGCATCGACGCGCGCATCGGTTCGTTCGCCGCGCTGGCGGGTATCATCTGGGACGCGATCAACGACCCGCTCGTCGGGATGATCAGCGACCGCGTCCGCACGAAGCGTGGACGCCGCCTCCCCTTCCTGCTCTGGTTCGGGATTCCGTTCGGGTTGTCGTTCGTCATCCTCTGGTGGGCCCCGCCGTGGACGAGTCAGGCCGCGCTGGCCATTCACATCACGCTGGCGTTCATCATCGCAGACACGATGTCCACGCTCATCTCCATCCCGTATCTTGCGCTGACCCCAGAACTGACTCCCGATTACGACGAGCGCACTACGCTGACGAGTTATCGCACTTTCTTTCAACTCACCTCCGCGCTGGCGGTCGTCATCTTTGCGCCCATGATCGTGGACGCCGTCCTCGCGGCGGGATTCACACAACAGCAGGGCTTTCTCCTCGTGGGCGCCATCTTCGGCGGGCTGGCGATTCCTCCGTACCTTATCATGCCCTTTGTCTTCAAGGAGCATCACATCACCGAGGAGCCCCAACCAATTTCCCTGACAGAAATGCTGAAAACAGCCTGGGCCAATAAACCTTTCAGATTCGTGGCGGGCATCCACACCATGAACTGGTCGGCGGTGGATATCGTCGCGGTGACCTTTCCCTACTTCGCGTTGTATTGGATGGCGGAGGGAAATCCGCTTGCGACCGTCCGCGTCCTCGGTCTGGACCTCGCGATTGAGTCGGCGTTACTGGGGACTCTCATGTTGACAACGGTAGCCTTCGTCCCATTCTGGCTGTGGCTGTCACGTGTTACCAACAAGCGTTCAGCCTACATTGCGGGGATGCTCTTCTGGGTGGTAATGCAATTCGTCATTTTCACTATCCAACCCGGTGAGATCAACAAAATGCTCTTCCTGTGCGTCCTGCTCGGAATTGGACTCTCCTCTGCCTACGTTCTCCCCGACGCGATCTTCCCCGACATCATCGAATGGGACGAGTTGCAGACAGGCCGCCGCCAGGAGGGCATCTACTACGGCGCGCGCGCGTTCATCCGCAAGATGGCCAGCGCGCTGGTCGTCTTTCTCACCCTGCAACTCCTCGGCTGGTCGGGCTACTCCGCACCGCCAGCAGACGCGACCATCTACGTCCAACCCGATTCGGTCATCCTGATGATTCGCCTGCTGGTCTCGCCCATCGGCGCGCTCGTGCTTTTGGGCGCGGTCGTCAGCGCGTGGTTCTATCCGCTCAGCCGCGAGAGATACACGAAGATACGCGAGTTGTTGGAGAGGAGGAGGGGGAGACTTTAGCTAATCGCTAATTGCTAATGCTCACTAATACCACTGCCGTCTCCACCCTCTGATCAGCATAGACCACCACCAATTGGATCGCGTATAAACCGTTCAGCCCTGTCACGTCCCACTCGGCCAGTGTGTCGTTGATGATGGGCGTGGAAAAGTTCCCGCCCACCTGCGTCCACTCGCGCGGGTTCAGCCCTTCCCCCACTAAAATTTTGTAATATTGGAATCCATTCCCTGTCGCCGTGCCGACGATTTCCACGCGTCCATTGACTTCCGCAAATAACGCGGGCGCGCTGATATTGACGTTCGGATTCGGCGCGGGAGGCTGGATCGCGTCATACGCTTCGGGCGCGACGGGGATGCCGGCCGCGGTCGCCCATTGCCGTGCCTCCTCTGGCACGGACATGAACACGCGCTCCTCGGTCAGCGCGGGAGGCGTGAAGACGGTTGCCAGCAGGCCCGTCTCGCGGTTGACAACGTAACTGCGGAAAAGATTATCAACCTGCGTCGGCTCGAAGCCGTTGACGAAGACCTCGCGCACAATATCGGGACAATCCGCTGTGGGCAACAAACCTGATGGGTCGCACACGTCCATCTCGACAACGCCCGCGGGAGGAGTCCACGAATCGGCGGGCAGGGATTCGTGCGCGGTCTGCATCAACGCGGCCCAGAGAGAGGCAGGAAGACGCGGGGAAAGCGCTTGCTTTCCTCCCCCTGCGGGAGAGGGGCTGGGGGTAAGGGCACCGGTCCAAACGGAGACGAGGCGCGCGGGGGTGTAGCCGATCGCCCACGCGTCGGAGGAATCTGTCCAGCCTGATTTGAACGCGGCGGGGCGTCCGATCTCGGTGATGTTGGGGTTGCCCCAACTCGGCCAGCGCGCGGGCGCGTCGCTGAGGGCGTGGTTCATCAGGTAAGCGAGTTGCGGCGAGACGACCGATTGCGATTCGGGTTGACTCCAATCCAGCCAGGTGGCACCGTCCACGGTTTCGACGCGTAGAATCGCGGAGGGCTGGATCATGTCCGCAAAGGATTGTCCATTGCGGAGACCGAGTGCCGCGAAGGTCGCGTAGGCCGCGGAGAGGTCGAGGAGTGTTTGAGGCGGGGAATCGGTCACGAAGGCCGCGCCCGGCGCGAGATCCAGCCCGAACGAGCGCGCCGTTCGCACCGCATTCTCCGCTCCCATTTGATCCATCACATCCAGCGCGGGCGCGAGGTAGTCGTTCGTCAGCGCGGCGCGCAATCGCATGGGACCGTGAAAGGCAAGGTCAGGATTTTGGATGTCGCCGCGCGGGATGTCCCAGACGAGGGAGGCGGGACCGAGGCCGCGGGCAAACCCAGTGAGATAGACGAACGGCGTCAGCAGGGACCCGGGGCGGTGCGCGGCCAAAAAAGCGGATTCGCCGCCCGCGCCTGTCTCGCCAACGAGCGCGAGAATCTGGCCGTCGCGCGGGTCGAGGATGAGTGCGGAGGCAGATGGCTCGGTGAGATTGGTTGGATGAATGGCGGAGAGGTAGCGCGCCGCTTCACAATTGGTTTCGTCGGCGGGTGTTCCCGCGAGACGCGCGGCGGAAATTTTTGTGAGACAGGCCGCGCTGGTTTGCAGTTCGTGATCGAGGGTGGAAATAATTCTCAATCCGCCGCGTTCGATGCGTTGACGGTCGTAGCGCGTGGCGAGTTGGGTCATCACGAGGTTGATGAATGCTCCCTCATTCTCTCCTCCTATTCCCTTTGGGAGAGGGGCTGGGGGTGAGGGAACATTTTCGATCATCCCCAACGCTTGCATGATGAGGAGAGTCTCGCGGGCGCGTTGGGATGCCGCGTCGGGCGCGTCGAGGGGGTTCAGGCTGGGTGTCTCGGCCACAGGGGCGAGGAGTGCAGATTCGGCGAGGGTGAGTTCGGTGGCGGGTTTGTCGAAGTAGAGTTCGGAGGCGGATTCGATCCCGAAGGCATAGTGTCCGTAATTGGCGGAATTGACGTACCACTCGATGACTTGATTCCTGCTGAAGCGCGCGGTGATCTGCGCGGCGAGGATGCGTTCGCGAATGGCGCGTCGCAGGGACGGCGGCTCATCGAAGAGCAGAAGATCGTAGGCCAGTTTTTGCGCCAGGGTGGGGTGGGAATTGGGGTTGTCGAGTCCGCTGAGGAGGTAGCCCGCGTGACTCTCGAAGCGCGGGTCTGATGCGGCAATGGTCGCGTCCACGAGGGGTTGGGGCAGGGAACCAAATGGGATGTAGACGCGCTTGGCGTTGGACGGGGCAAAGGTGAAAATGACGTGTTCGCCCGTGCGATCGTAGACGCGCGTAGGTTGGAGCAGGAGTCCGTTTTGCTGATTGAGCAGGATGGGGAGTTGATCGGTTGAAGGCAGGCCGCGCGTCAGGCCCGCGTAGCCGAAGACGGACGCGAAGATGGCGATGGCGAGGGCGATGGAAAAGATGTAGCCAAATCCCAACAGCGCGGCACGGAAGCGCGATTCGGAACGGCGGCGATTCTCTGCGTGTCGTTCGCGTCGGCGGTGGACGATCTCGGCCATGTTGGGCATGGATTGATTTTAATACAGAAAAGGGGATTTTGATTTACGAGGGCGTGTCGCCCACAACTCTGCCGTTCTGGCCGTTGATGAGGATGGTGTGGGTCTTCCCGCGAAATCGAATGTCCGTGATCCAGACCGGCAGAAGGACAAGTTTGTACGATTCTACCGTCATGCCCGCGGTGGACAGGTTGAGGTTGCTCAAGTAGGAATATTCTGCTCGCAGGCGCGGCAGATAGTGTTGGGCCACCTGTGCGCGTGCATCCAGTGATGCGTCGCTCATTGCAATATCGTAAATTTCTGCAGGCCAATTTGCCAGGTAGCGTGGATCGTATGGCTTAACTGCGGACAGGTCGAGGGTCGGCAGGATGCGGGTGACCAGGTCGGTAGTCTTGCGGCTGGCGGGGACGAGGATGTCGTTGACCAGCAGGGGATATTGCTGATTCACGCGTACTTTGCGCGTCACCTTTTGGAAGCCCTCTGTTTCCGTCTCGAACTTCTCGCCGCTGCAATTAATTCCGCCGCCCAGGTCGAACGTCCACAAAGGCAGGTAGATGGGACGCGGAATGTCCACTTTGCGTTCCGGTTTGATCTCGTACAACTCCACCCAGAAGACCAATTTTTCAATGACCTGTTTCTTAGTCAGTGTGTGCGGAATGATGCCATCTGGCTCGAGCAGTTCGCGCGAATCTTCGAGTTTTACAACGTGCGGCGAATCACAGTAGGCGCAGGAGGCTGAGATGACCCCAGGGACAAGCACAAATTCCGCGCCGCATCCGTTGCAATGGAAGATGAACTCGGCGGTGGCTTTGCGATGTCCCTTTGCCGTAGCCATGGCGATGAAGAAATCCGATTCGCTGGCCGCCCCTGCGGCGGAAAGGGAATCGCCGTATCCGCAATGCTCGCAGATGAGGAAATTTCCGTTCGGCGAGTAGATCCGCCGCGCTCCGCATTTTGGACAAGTGAAACGGTCGGCGTTGGCGGATTCGCCCGAGGAGGCGGGAAGGTTGTTCGCGTCCACGATCTCTTCGGGCTTGAGTTTGCCGTCCAGGATGGCGAGAGCGCGACGGGCCTCGGCGTGGGTCGGGTCATACGCGAGGACGATTTCGATGAAGCCTCGCTTCTCCGCGGGATCGTCGGTGGTTTGGCTGAGAATGTAATTCGCCTTGACTTTGGTCTCGTTGTCGTCTGCTTGAAGCAGGGCGCGTTCCGCATAGCGCCGTGCCCAGGAGAGTTCCCCCGCTTTCAGGTTGATGTAGGCTTCGTGGACGAGTTCGTTATCGCGGTTCATTGTGAGTAGAGGAACCAGGTTTCTTCAAGAAACCTGGTTCCTGACAATCGCGTCCGTCATCTTCACCACGCGGCTGATGGGAAGAACATCATGCACGCGGACGATATCCGCGCCGCGCGTGATGCCGACGGCGACCGCGGCGGCTGTCCCTTCGACGCGTTGGTCGGGAGGCAGGTCGAGTGTGTAGCCGATGAAGGATTTGCGGGACGCTCCGAGCAGAACGGGAAAGCCGAGGGCGCGAATCTCGTCTAGCCGGCGGATCAACTCAAGGTTGTGCGAGACGGTTTTTCCGAATCCGATTCCAGGGTCCAGAATGATGCGCTCGTCGGGGATGCCGGCGCGGCGGGCGATGTCCACCGAGTCCATCAGTTCGCGTTTCACGTCTTCGATCAGGTTTTCGTATTCCGCGCCGATGTAGGCGTTGCCGAGTTGGGCTTTTACTTCCACGCTGGCGGGATTACTGCGGTTGTGCATCAGGATGACGGGGACATTGTGCCTGGCCGCGACTGCCGCCAGGTTCGGGTCGGCGCGCAATCCCCACACATCGTTGACGATGTGCGCGCCCGCGGTCAACGCGGCTTCGGCCACATCGGCTTTGTAGGTGTCTATGGAGATCAGAGCGTCGGGAAACTCGCGGGCGAGCATCTCGATGACGGGGATGACGCGTGCCTGCTCCGCGGCCGCGTCCACGGGGGCGGAACCTGGCCGCGTGGATTCTCCACCCACGTCGAGGAGGTCGCATTGCGCGGCGAGGAAGGCGCGGGCTTGCTCAACGGAGACAGAGACAGAATCACCCTTCGCGATGATTCCGTCTCCCGAAAACGAATCGGGTGTCACGTTGAGGATACCCATCACGTACGTGCGCGAGCCCCAATCGAAAACTTGATTGCCGATTTGGAGGGGTTTCATAGGAAAGGGCTGTCATTGCGGGGGCGTTCTCCCCGAAGCAATCCCTTTCCCGTATAGGAGATTGCTTCGCTCGAGGTACACTCGCTCGCAATGACGAAACAAATTAAGGAATCTGATCGAGCGGGCGACCGAGCCAGGCTTCGGCTTCATTGATGTCGGTGAAGATCTTCATCGCCGCGGCGGTTTCGGGCAAGGCCAGCGCGGCCACGGTGCGGATGGCATCGGCGACCTTCGCGTCAGCCACCACTACCGCAAGGCGGATGTTACGAGCCGAGGGATCGCTATTGGCTTCCACTGCGGCGCGGATCGCCTTTTCGGGAATATCCTTCACGGCGCGCAGGTCATACAAATTGCGCGTGCGGCGGTCCGAGCCGAGCAGATGCTCCAGCGCGAAATCGTGCCAGGCTTTAATGGTCGCGTCGGAAAGGTCGGTAAACGTCAACGTCATGCCCCCGTCGCCGCGGCGCACAACACTCAGTCCCACGCCGGGCGCGGGTGTCCAGTTCAAAGGTTTGGGTTCGGTCATTTCGCCTCCAGTGATTTGCGCGAATTATAACGCAGGCGGTTCGATAACATCGAGCAGGACTCCCAACTCGGCCAGCGCGGCAGCGATCTTGGGGACTGCTTCGCTTTTGACGATGACCGCTGTCGTGCCGAGCGGCTCGCCGAGGAAGCGCGCCGCCTTCGACTTTCGCAACTCTTCCAGGACATCGGGTCGCGTCACCCGTAAAATGGTTTGACTCTCCGCCCGCGCCTCGGTCCCGTTCGCCTCCCAACGCTTGAGCGCTTTCACCAGCGCGGGTGGGACGTTGCCCTTCGTCACCTTCACCAACAGCGCCAGCAACTGCTCGGCTTTAAGTCCCTGCTCGGTTGCGCGCTTCAATGAGCGCGCCGAAACGTGATATTGATACTCGTCACGTTTCTCCTCGTCCCAATCGCAAAATCTTGCGATCTGATACCGTATTGCCCGCGAAGCAAATCGCTCCACCGAAATTTTCCCATTGGATGCAATGGTGATCTTTCCCTGTTTACTTGTGTACCTGTCTATTTGTGTACTTTTCTCCACCAGCCGAAACGCCGTGAATTCCTTTCCTTCCTCAGGCGCAGCCAGATCAACGAGTCCCAGCCAGTGCATGGTTTGGATGATGAAGCGCGCGAGCGCGCCATCCACCGAATCCCAGTAGGCGAAGCCGCGCAGGTACTGCCCATCGGAGGCGCGTTTGATGAACCACGAGTCATAATCGCCCGCGGGGCGTTGAAAATCGGGATGCTTTAATTTCAGGTCGCGGATGAAGGCGGGGAAACTCCACCACTGGTTTGGCGGGGTGGCATTTAGAAAATTCAGCAGCGTTTGACGCGTTTCGCGCGGATCGTTTTTCCACTCCCCTTCGCAGAGAATGGACGGGATGAGGCGCAACTCGTCGAATGTGGTGGATGACTTCCACGCCTCTGCGAGCAGAGACAGGGCTTCGAAGCGCGGGGCTTCGAGGAATTTCTTCACCGCCTCGGCCTGGGGAATGTTTTTCTTGAGAATCTTTGAAGTGTGAAGCAGAGCGGGCAGTTGTGGAGCGGAATGCCATTCCGCCCTACCCACTCTCAACGCGGCCAACAATGTGGTCGCGTCATCCAGAATGTGATCGTTCGCGGGGATTTCGAAGGTTTTTTCCACGGGCGTCGCGGGTCTGCCCAAAACTTCTCCAGCATTTTCTTCGCGCCCTTCGCGTGCTTCGCGGTTGATAACCGACAATAAATCATCCGGAATGTATGCAAATTCCCGTGCGCCTTTTTCGGTGTCGAAAAACGCCCTCGCCAGGATACCGCGATAGAAAAGCATTTCCGCGGCAGAGACGGGGTGACGATGCGGATGTTCGCGGTCGCGTTTGCCCGCGCCCATTTCACGGATCTCGCCGAAGCGGCGCGCGAACTCGGCCCAGGGGACGCGTCCACGCGCGGCGAGGAGCGCGTCCAACGCAAGACGCGCGTTCGCGGGGAGGACATCCAGGGTCTCGCGTACCAGATCGAGGTCCAGGAGAGAAGCGGAAAGTTCATCGGCCGCGGCGTCGCGTTCGTGCGCGTCGAGTTCGAGTCCCCATAGTTCCGCGAGGATGCGGAGATGTCCAAGATCGTGAGGGAGGAGCGATGCGAGCAGGCCGGGCATGGGGGGAAGTATACATGTAAACAGATACACAGGTAAATAGGTTTTGCCTGCCCACTTGTGTACGTGTCTACCCGCGAACGACTTTCAATGCTTGTGGAAGGACTTCAAACGAAATATTCCGCACGTCCGAGCCGAAGGAGGTGAATACCTCTCCATCGGCGTGGATGTAGAGCGGGCGGTCGGATTTGAGACGGAGCGTTTTGAAATTGCCGAGGTGCGTGGCGGGAAAGCGCAGGTGCGTGCCTTTCATGAATTCGGGCACGAGGCGGAACATCATGGCGCGCGAAACTTTTTTCACGTTGAGGAATTGGAGCGCGCCGTCGTCAATTTTGGATTCGGGCGAGATGAGGAAGCCGCCGCCCTCGCGCCCGCCATTACAGACGGTGGTCATCAGTACGCTGTCTTCCCAAATCTCGCTGTCGCTTTGGAATTGGATTTTTGCGGGATTATGATTCAGGATGATGGTCTGAATGACGGCGGTCAGGTACATGAGAAAGCCCTTGACGATGGGCAGTTTGTGCGAGCGGATGGTAACCACCGCGTCGAAGCCCGCGCCGACGGTGTTGTCGAAATATTCCCTGCGGCCGCTGTCTTCGTCGGTCATTAAGCCAACGTCAATGGACGAGACATTTTCCGCTTTGAGCGCATGGACGAGGGCGTGGTCCGATTTTTTCGGGACGCCGAGTGCGTGGGCAAAGTCATTGCCCGAACCGATGGGGACAACTCCGAGCATGGGACGATTCGCTTCGGGGATCTGCATCAGGCCGTTGACCACTTCGTGCGCGGTGCCGTCGCCGCCGAGCGCGATGACGAGGTCACAGCCTTCCGCGGCGGCTTGTTTCGCCAGGTCGGTGGCGTGAGTCGGATAGACCGTCCCGCTCCACGAGATGTCGCCTTGGAATTCCTGCACGATCGGGCGCAGGTCGTTGGCGGCTTTCCAGGCGCGTCCCATGTCTGCCATGGGGTTCAGGATGAGTTTGACTTTGCGGGGCATGGTTGCTCCTCAGGGAAGATTTGAAAGTTATAACCCCATTGGCTTGCAAAGTGACAGTCGTTTGTTATTCCAGGGTGTGGGGAATCTGACTGGAGTCCAGCGCGCCCGTCAGGCCTTTTGCAACCAGGAACCTGCCGCGGTCATGACGTTTGGCGCGATAGAGCGCTTCGTCGGCGGCGCGGAGCAGTTCGGCGGCGGTGTGTCCGTGGCTGGGATAGAGGGCGATCCCGCCTGAAATTCCGAGGGTGATGCGTTTGCCGTCTGGCGCGGTGAAAAAGAAGTTTTTCATCTTCTCGGTGATCTTTTCCCCAACCAGCATCGCGGACGGGAGATTGGTCTGGCTCATGATCAGGGTCAATTCGTCGCCGCCGTAGCGCGCCAGGAAATCGGTGGTACGCAGGCCCTGTGCCATGTAATTGAAGAAGACGCGCAATACCTGATCGCCAAGCGAATGGCCATAGGTGTCGTTGACAGATTTGAAGCCGTCCAGGTCCATCATGATGATGGAGAAGGACTGTCCCGTGCGGCGCGCGATTTGGAGTTCCTTCTCCAGCCGTTCGTCCAGCGCGCGGCGGTTGGGAAGTCCCGTCACGGTGTCGCTGTAGGCTTTGCGGCTGATCTGCTGGTGCAGGCTCGCATTCGAGATGGCCACCGCGGCCTGGTCCGCCAGCAGGTTGAGCAGGCGCAATTCCGCCGAGGTAAATCCACCGACGATGGAGCGTGACAGGTTCATCACGCCGACCACTACCTCGTTCATTTTGAGCGGGATGCCAATGATGGAACCGTCCCAGTCTGCAGGCGCGCTCTTGTAAAGTGGGTGATTGCTGATGTCCTCCACGATGACGGTTTTACCGCCACGCGCCACGGTGTAGGTCAACCCATCCTGCCGCGGAACGGAAAACAGTGAGGTGCTCCCATCCGATTTAAGAGCCGCCCCAAATTCCAGCACTTCGTTTCGATAGAGAAAAATGTGCACGGCGCGCGTATCGTTCACTAGCCGCATGGCCTCCTGCACGATGGCATCCAGCACGGTGGGCATGTCAAGGCTGGAAGTCAGGTTCAGGCTCAACTTGCGGAGCGCGTCCAATTCTGCGGATTGTTGTTTGAGCAGGGAAAGTAACGCCTGGCTGGAAACAAGGCTGGAAGCCAGCGAGAGCGACAGTTCCTCCTCGCTATCGTTTTGGCCTGACTTGTCGATGGCGGATATGAGAATGCCAAGCAGGGCAATCAACTCTTCCCGGTCGTTTGGTTCGATCCCGCCTTTCTCGAGAGAACGCCTTGCCTCTTTCAGGGTATCAAGTCGTGAATCCATAATTTCACTTTTTTGCCCGCTCAAAGCGGTGACAACTGGAATAAATACTGGAACGTACAATTAATGTGGTGATTATAAGGCTTTTTAGCCTGATTTTAGATTATGTTAGAATGACCTCACCATCAAATCTGGAAGGTTGACAATGACTTCTTCCCTGACACCTGCCACCCCTCTCCAGCCGCGCAAGCGCGCCATCATCGTCGGCGCCTGCGGCGGATTGGGGACGGCGCTATCCCGAAAACTGGCCCGCGAGGGCTGGACTCTGGCGCTTCTCTCTCGACGGGAGGATTGTCCCACTGACCTAGCCGCGGAACTAAACACTGACGGTGTGACACGTGCAATTGCTTACCAACATAACGTGACCGACTACGCCGAGGTTCCTTCTCTGCTGACAAGAATCATCGCAGACCTCGGCGGGCTGGACCTGCTCATCTTCAACGCGGGGATCAATCTTCCTCCTGGCCTCGAGAAAATGAGCGCTGAAAACGATATCAAAATGGTCGAGGTCAACCTGCTGGGCGCGATTGCCTGGCTCGCTCCCGTCGGCGACTTGATGAAGGATGCCAAAAATGGCATGCTCGTGGGCATCTCCTCCGTCGCAGGTGACCGCGGACGAATCGCCAACCCTGGCTACAACACATCCAAGGCGGGACTCACCACCTACCTTGAAGCCCTGCGGAATCGTCTCACGCGTCACGGTGTGCATGTGCTGACCGTCAAACCTGGCTTCATGGCCACCGAAATGCTGCGCGCCTCGCAAGGCCCCAAACCTTTCACCGTCTCCCCCGAGCGCGCCGCCGATGACATCTACAAGGCCATCCTCAAACGCAAGCAAACCATCTACACCCACCCCATCTGGGGCTGGATCATGCTGGCGATTCAACATGTCCCTTCGGTGGTGTTTAGAAGGTTGAGTTTTTAGGAAGGTATCTTTGCAATTCATCACACGGAGATAATTAAATATGAAAGATCAAATAATCTCACCTTCAATACAGGATTTTTCACTAATAAGAACTCATGTCCAGCAATTTTCGACCGATCTGAACCTGTCTAAAGATGCACTGGGTTTTATGTTTTTTGCAATAGACATTATTCTTGGCTTGCAAGATGATGAAGCCGAAGATGCAATCACCGACACAAGTTACCTAAAGCAAAGTAACAAAGAATCTGGACATGATCGTGGTATAGACGCGTTATATATTGATACAAGCGAAAAGCCAGCAGTAGTCCATTTCTTCAACATGAAATACACTGAAGAAATAAAAAATACAGCAAAATATTTTCCGTCTGGAGAAATAGATAAAATTCTTGGATTCCTTAGTGCGGTGATAACCCCTGATGAAAAGCTAGCTGAACATATAAACAAACACTTGTTTGGTAAGGTTGAGGAAATCTGGGAATTATTTAAATCGCAATACCCAAAATTTGTTATTCATATTTGCGCTAATCACTATCTTGGATTAGAGGAAAGTGAAAGAAAACGTTTTGAGCGAGAAGTAAATAAATACTCTAACTTCAAAATTGAATATCATTTAATGTCAGACTTCGTTTCGAGATTGACAAAAAAGGGAAAACAAATTGTCAATGCAAAACTTAGAGCTATTGACCAGAATTTATTTGAAAAATCAGATGGTGACATAAGGGCAATTGTCGTAAATGTTGATGCCAGGGAATTGTTGCGAATTGTGTGCGACGATGAACAAACACGGCAAAGTGTTGACACTGGTGACTATAGCGTTCTCAAAAAACATGAAGTGCTTGAAGACGCATTCGACGACAATGTGAGGATGTATTTAAAACAAAGATCAAAAATAAACAGGAATATCAAAGAAACAGCGCTATCCGAAGAAGCCTACAGATTTTTCTATTTTAATAACGGAATCACAATTACCTGTTCACATTTCGAATACCCCAAAAAGGTTAGAAATCCGATCATAGATCTTGAGAATTTGCAAATAGTAAACGGGAGTCAGACAATTCATGCATTGTTTGACGCTTACTCAGAAAATGATGAGAATTTTGAACATATAGATATATTGTGCAGAATATATGAGACCAATAAGGAAGAATTGTCTGTAAGCATTGCTGAATATACAAATAGCCAAAACCCAGTAAAAAGTAGAGATATTCGATCAAATGACTATATCCAGAAAAAGCTGGAAAAAGAGTTGTTGGCACTTGGTTATTATTACGAAAGAAAAAAGGGGCAGTACGTTGGAAAACCAAAGGTAAAGCGTTTAGATGCGGAAAAAGTAGGGCAGGCATTGTTTGCATTTATCAATAAAATGCCTGCTGAGGCAAAAAACGACAAGAAGTTAATTTTCGCCGATAAATATGAAGAAGTGTTTTCGGATTTGATTACAGCCGATACAGTTCTTACGGTTATGCGTCTATTCAATGAAATAGAATTTAAAAAAGCTAATAAGAAGAATTTGATATTAGAAAACCCTCAAACATACGATGATGAATCTTTTATATTGTATGCAACTCATTACTTGTTGTATGTAATTTCAGAATTGGCCGATAAAAAAAGTATCTCAAAAACACAGGAATCCCACACACAACTTATACACTTATATGATGATGCGATTACATTGCTGAAACAAGCCATTCAGGAAGAAAAATCCTTACTGGGAATTAAAGAAAAATATGTTCATGGTGTATTTTTTAAGAGCAACAAGCCAAAATTACATATTCAAAAATTACTTCGAAAATTATAAAACTCGCTCAACATGGTAAATAGACGATTGGACTCTGTATCCGAGCAGAAACTTGACATCAACCATTAAATATTTTCACCCTTTCAATCTCCTAACATGACAACCTTCACCACCCTCGAAAACTTCGGACACTCGCTCAAAGCGCAATCGTATCTCGTTCAACCGCGCTCAACAGATGAAATTTACGAAACCTTCCGCCTTGCCAAACGGGACGGACTCACCGTCACCGCGCGCGGGGCAGGACGCAGTTATAACGACGCGGCCATGAACGGCGGCGGCATCGTGCTGGACCTGTCAGCGATGGACAAGATCCTCGAGTGGGATTCCTCCACAGGTCAAGTGCGATGCGAGGCGGGGGTGACGCTCCGCCAGCTCTGGCAACGCGTCCTGCCCGATGGCTGGTGGCCGCCCGTCGTCTCAGGGACGATGACCACCACGCTGGGCGGCTGTCTCGGTGCGAACATCCACGGCAAGAATAATTTTCGCATGGGGACGATTGGCGAGCACGTCATCGAGTTCACCGCGATTCTGCCCACGGGCGCGGAAATCACCTGCTCGCCGAAGAAAAACGCCGACCTGTTTTACGCGATGATCGGCGGCTACGGCATGTTGGGCGTGTTCACGTCGGTCACGTTGCAAATGAAACGGATGCACTCGGGCCTGCTCGAAGTCCACGCCTGGCCGACGCGCACGCTGAAAGAGCAACTGCACAGCCTCGAAGACGGCGCGCCGAAATTCGATTACATCGTGGGCTGGCTCGATTGCATCACCGTCGGCCACGGACAGATCCACGCCGCAAATTACCTGCACGAGGGCGATGACCCCGACGCGCGCAAAACCATGAAACTCGATTTTCAATCCCTGCCGAGTCGTATGTTTGGCGTTTTTCCAAAATCGCTGTTGCACATTTTCATGACTCCGTTCATGAACAATTTCGGCACGTGGGGCGTGAACACCGCCAAATATATCGCCAGTTTGCGCCGCCACACGTTTCGACAAAGCCATGCCGCGTTCCACTTTTTGCTGGACTACGTGCCGAACTGGGAACTCTCCTACGGCCGCGCGGGACTCATCCAATACCAGAGTTTCCTCCCGAAGGAAACGGCGCTTCATGCCTGGACCGAGATGCTGTCCCTCGCCAAAAAGCGTGGACTCCCCTCCTACCTCGGCGTCACCAAACGCCACCGCCCCGATAAGTTCCTCCTCACCCACGCCGTGGACGGTTTCTCGCTCGCGATGGATTTCAAAGTCACCGACGCGAACCGCGCTCGCCTCTTCCAACTGACGCAGGAATTTGACCGCATCGTGTTGGAAGCAGGCGGACGTTTCTACTTCGCCAAGAATAGCGAAACCACCGCCGAAACCGCGCGGGCGTTTTATGGCGAGGAGACGGTCGCGAAGTTCAAGAAATTGAAGAAGAGATGCGATCCGAATGGGTTGTTGGAATCGGATCTGTATCGGCGAATATTTGGGTGATGGTTTACGTATTACGTTTTACGTTTCAATAAAACGTAATGCATAAAACGTAAAATGCGATCTTTATCGGTTATTGACCTCGGCCTCATAGACTACGCCCCCGCCTGGAAACTTCAGGATGAATACGCGGCGGAGATCGCGGCAGGGACGCGTCCGCCGACTCTCCTGCTCCTCGAGCATCCCCATACCTTCACGTTTGGACGAAAAGGCCACGCCGAAAACCTGCTCTGGTCCCCCGAAGAGTTGACGCGGCGCGGTGTCTCTGTCCACTGGGTGGATCGCGGCGGCGATGTCACCTATCACGGGCCAGGTCAACTCGTGGGCTATCCTCTTATCCCCCTCTCTCCTATCTCCTATCCCCTAACTCCTAGCCCTGCCCTGAGCGAAGTCGAAGGGTCCTATCCCGCATCCTCGCATATCCCCAATGCCGATTACGTGGGTTACGTCCGCAAACTGGAGGAAACATTAATCGCCGCGCTGGCGCGTCTCGGCGTGGTGAGCGGACAACGGTCCGGGCTGAGCGGAGTGTGGGTGCAGGCAGATGTCTATTCGCGGTGTGTGCGCTGCCGTCCCGAAGACCGGGCCAAACCCGCGAAGATCGCCGCCATCGGCGTCAAGGTGGATGCGAAAGGGGTGACGCGTCACGGCTTCGCGCTGAACGTCAATCCCGAAATGGAATATTGGGACGGAATTGTCGCTTGCGGACTGAGCGAACCCGTCGTGGCGCTGGCCGATTTGCTCGACCCCGTCCCGACGATGAAGCGGGTGAAGGCTGAGGTGGCCGCGGCATTTGCAGAAACCAGGTTTTTCTGACCTCAAAGGGGCGCTTCGCGGAAAACCTGGTTTCTAATGGCACAAAATCCACCTGACCATCGTCTCACTTTTGGCGAATTGACTTTTTTGCCCGAACCTTGTAAACTACGTTCAGAGTATTCATCGCATTTTTGGAGGCAGAGATGGCTGGAAAATTTCAGTTTGTGATGCGTTCCGGGCCGACAGTTGGCGCAATCTATCCGCTCGAAGCGGAATCGATCTCCATCGGACGGGATGCATCCAACAGCATTCAGATCAATGACGCGGAGATATCGCGCCGTCACGCCCGCCTGCAATTCCAGGGCGGGAAATATGTGATCGAGGATGTTGGCTCCACCAACGGCACACACGTCAACGGACAGCGAGTCATGTCTCCGTACGTGTTGCGCCCGGGCGACGTGGTCTCGTTTGGCGAGGGGATTGTGCTCGGCTACGAAGCCGCCGACCAGGACCCTGCCGCCACGCTGGCGGTGTCGCGCCCGCCCGTGCAGGCGCGTCAGCCGGTTGCCCCTCCGCCTGCCCAGGCATACGCGGGACAGGTCCCGGCGGGGCCGTTGCCAATTGGCAGGAAGACCAATCCCCTGCCCATTGTGATTGGCGTGGGCGCGCTCCTGTTTGTATGCGCCTGTTTTAGCTTCTTCTTGTGGGTGGATTATGCCAGGATGTGGTGCACCTTCTTCCCTTTCATAGACGGATGCCCGTAAACTCTCTCAAGCCCTCGTGAAAACACGAGGGCTATTTTCTCCCCTGTCTTAATCCGCGCAACGGGCGTAAAATTGGCCCGCCAGTCAGCCACAGACATTATAAGGACATCATGTTACCGGAACCCGAAAGCGATCTATCTGATTCAGACGATAAACAGCCGCCCTTAACAGGCGGAGGGCACGCGTTGCAAGCAAATTCACCCATCCCGTAGGAAGCCCCGCGCCTCCTGCGCGATGTCACTTTGGCAGGAGGCCGATATGATTAACTTTTTCAAAACCAGCGAAGGGGAATTGACAAAACTGGACTCCCCGGTCACCGGGTCGTGGATTAACGTGGTGGACCCCACTCCCGAAGAGATCGTCTTCCTCACCGGGGAGATCAAAATCTTTCCCGACCTGATCAACTATTCCCTCGACCTCGACGAAATGCCGCGCATCGAACGCGACGAAGACGAGGGCTACACCTTCATCCTTTTGCGCATCCCACACTTTCAGGGCGAAAACGTGGACGTTCCCTACGCCACCATCCCGCTTGGCATCATCATCGTGGACGGCGTCATCGTCACCATCTGCCGTTACGAAACCGACATCCTCAAGCCCCTGCTCAACGGAAAATACCGCCACCTGCGGACGGGCAAACGCTATCGCTTCGTGCTGTACGTTTTTCTCGAAGCCGCCTCGCGCTACCTCGCCCACCTGCGCGACATCAACAAACGCACCGAGGCGCTCGAAGACCAGTTGCAAAAGTCCACGCGCAACCGCGAAGTGCTCGAACTCGTCAAATACCAGAAGTCACTCACCTATTTTGCCACCGCGCTCCGCTCGAACGAAGTGATGATGGAACGCGTCCAGCGCATGAAACTCTTCAGCCAGTACGATGAAGACGCCGATCTGCTCGAAGACGTCATCACCGAAAACCAGCAGGCCATCCAGATGACCAGCATCGCCACCGAAATTTTGGCGGGTATGATGGACGCTTTTGCCTCGATCATCTCCAACAACCTGAACGGGGTGATGAAGGCCCTGGCCGCCCTCACCATTGTCCTCAACCTGCCGACCATCGTGGCCTCGTTCTACGGCATGAACGTGGACCTGCCCTTCGCACACTCGCCCTTCGCCTTTCCTATCGTCTTTGGGATTTCGCTGGCGCTCACGGCCATTGCCGTGTTCGTCTTCGTCAAACGCGACTGGTTCTAATGCAGGCCGAACTTCTCCTCGACGCGCGCGCCACCCTCGGCGAAGGTCCTGCCTGGGATGCAAAAACCCAAACGCTTTTCTGGGTGGACATTCTCGGCAAACGCATCCATTCATTTAAGGATAGCCGCGACGATTTCCTCCAACTGGACGAATTTGTCGGATGCGTCGCGCTGCGTCGTGACGGCGGACTCATCGCCGCCCTCCACGCCTCTTTCGTGACGTTGGAATTGGTCGCTGGACAACAGACGTTTCTCGCGTCTGTCAGCGAACCCGCGTCGAACCGCTTCAACGACGGCAAATGCGACCCTGCAGGCCGTCTCCTCGCAGGGACGATGGACATGAACGAAAAATATCCCAGCGGAAATTTATACTCCCTCGAAGCGGACAAACCGCCGCGCAAACTGCTGGATGGAATCCGAATCTCCAACGGCCTGGCCTGGAGTCCTGATTACAAAACTTTCTACTACATTGACACGCCGACTCGACAAGTCCGCGCCTTCGATTACGACATGGACACGGGAAACATCTCCAACCCGCGCGTCGCGGTGGAAGTCCCCGCTTCGATGGGTTGGCCCGACGGGATGACCAGTGACCTGGAAGGACGACTCTGGATTGCGCTCTGGGGAGGGTCACGCGTCTCGAGATGGAACCCCGCGACGGGTCGGTTGGAAGCGGAAGTGGCCGTCCCCGCGTTACAGACGTCATCGTGCGTGTTCGGTGGTCCGCGGCGCGACATCCTGTACGTCACCTCCGCGCGCGTCGGCATGGATACATCCGCGCTGGAGAAATATCCACTTTCTGGAGGCGTGTTCCAAATCCAGACGCAGACCGAGGGGATGCCCACATTTGAGTTTGCAGGTTAAAATATCCGCATGGAAAAACGCATTGGCTACATTGACATTGCCAAGGGACTGGGCATCCTCGTCATCGTGCTGGCGCACAATGACCTGAGTGGTTATCACCCCACGTTGCATAAATTCATTTACGCGTTCCACATCCCGTTGTTTTTCTTTTTATCGGGTATGTTCTTTCGCCCCGAGCGCGCCTTCGGCGAGACGGTGAAGCGGCGATTCAACACGTTGATGAAGCCGTATTTTTTTGCGCTGTTTCTCATCTACCTCGGTGAGGCTGCCTTCTCGAACATGACCTTCCCTGTCATCGCGGGGCGCATTGCCAAGGCGCTGTACGCGACGGGGAAATACATTGACTGGGTGCAGTTGTGGTTCATCCCGCATTTGTTCGCGGTGGCGCTCTTCGCGTGGGTCGAGTGGCGTTTCGTTTTTGGCCGCGTCAAAATGGACTGGCTTCGCTGGCTTTTGATGTTTGCGATGCTGGCTGTGGGCGTGTTCACCATGCCCTACTTCTGGCCGTTCACCGCGCCTGTGATCGGAATTGATCTTTTCGGATTGCCCTTCAGCCTCGATCTCGTCCTCGCGAGCGGATTTTTCTTCCTCGTCGGCTACGAAGTGAATCAACGTCCGCTGGAAAAATTCTTCGCCTCGCCCCTCGTTCTTCTTTTGACGTTTGGCGCGCTCCTCGCCCTCGTGCTTTTCCTGTCCCCCCAACTGGACTTCAATACGCGTGACTATCCCTCGTTGTGGATCAACACTGCTGAGGCATTGTTGGGGATCGCGATGATACTCTCCCTATCGCGCAACCTGGAGAAGTGGTCGGAGCGCGCCGCGAACATTTTCCGCTACTTTGGGCGTATCTCGCTCGTCATCCTGATCTTCCACGTTCCGATCCAGGAGGCCCTGTTCGACAAGTTCACGCGCCTCGGCATCCCCACCGACCCGTCCATCGCGCTGGCATTCCTGAGCGGTGTGCTCATCCCCGCGTTGATCTACGAACTGGCGATCCATCACAATCCGCGTTTGCGTCCGTGGTTTGGATTCGCGGCCGAGGAAATTCCTTTAAACACAAAGGTCACGAAGGAAAGTTGAGCGGGCGAAGAAATCCCTTTTATCCTTTTCATCCATGGTTAAATTTTCAGCCCCCGTCTTTTGGACGAGGGCTGTTTTTCTAATTCTCCGTTGCTGGCGGCGTGGCGGGCGCGCGGCGTGCCTGGTCTTCTTCCACCGCACGGATTCCGTTCCGCACTTGATTCGTGAGTTTTTCCAGTTCGTTTTGCAGATGGTTGAGCGCGTCCAGCACATAATCGTCCGCGTCGCGGCGGGTGGCATCTGCGTCTGCGCGCGCCTGGCTGACGATCTGCTCGGCGCGGCGTTGGGCCTCCACCACGATCATATCACGGTGGACAAGTTCGTCCGCTTTCTGGTGGGCAATTTCCACAATGCGGCTGGCTTCCTCCTGTGCCTGTGCAAGAAAACGCTCTTTTTGTGTGATGATTTGCTGGGCCTTCTTGACCTCTTCAGGAATCGCAATGCGCATCTGGTCAATGATATCCAGCATCTTATCCTCGTCCACCATCACATTGCGGGTGAGGGGAAAGGGTTTGCTCTGGTTGAAGAGTTCTTCGAGACGGTCAATGAGGTGAAGAATATCCATAACATGCCTCCGTGGAACGGATGCCGTTATTCTATCGCATTTTGCTAATCGCGCAACGCATTCGGGAGCGGCTGGTGGTCGCCGTGACTGATTTTGTTTTTCAAGGCCTCGTGTACGAACGGCGGGACCATGGATGACACATCGCCGTCCAACATGGCAATTTCCTTGACAGTTGTGGAGGAAAGGAAGGTGTGCTGTTCGGCAGTAATGAGCGCGATTGTCTCGATATCCGGAGCGAGACGTTGATTCGCCAATGCCATGCGGAACTCGAATTCGAAATCCGAGAAGACGCGCAATCCGCGGACGACGACCTGCGCGCCGAGTTCGCGGCAGAATTCCACGGTCAGGCCGGAGTAGCCGGTCACGCTGACCTTCGGGTTGTCCGCGAACGCTTTCTTGACCAAATCAATGCGCTCCTCGGGAGAGAAGAGCAAATTTTTGAGCGGCTTGTCATAGACGGCCATGACCACTTCATCGAACAACCGCGAGGCGCGGCGGGCGATGTCAATGTGACCGTAGTGGATGGGGTCGAATGTGCCGGGAAAGATTGCTTTGACCATAGTAGTTTTGTAGTTCCATAGTTTGATAGTTAGGTAGTTTATCCACAACCCCGAAGGGGTGGGATGATTCTAGAATCGGGTCGGGGTGGTCGCAAACCCCGAAGGGGTGACAGAGGTCGGGGGCTATGCCATCCCTTCGGGATTGGATTGACGCGCGTTGGCTCGTTACAATCATTTCATCCCTTCGGGATTTTTAACTCACATCTCCCGAACTCTTACCCCAGAAGCGACCAAGCGCCTCCGCCAATAATTTGTGTTCGGGCAATTCGAGGTTGGGATCTTTCTCGAACAAGGCCTGCGCTTGATTGCGCGCTTTTTCAATGAGAGGAATGTCCGTGATACTCGCCATCTTCAAGGTGGAGAAGCCCGCCTGTCGCGTGCCGAGGAATTCACCTGGACCGCGCTGTTGCAGGTCGCGGTCGGCGAGGATGAAGCCGTCGTTGGTTTCAGCCATGGCTTGCAGACGTTCGTTCTCGACCGCGTCCTCGTGGTCGGGGACGAGGAGGCAGTAAGATTGCGCCGCGCCGCGTCCGACGCGGCCGCGCAGTTGGTGGAGTTGGGCGAGACCGAAATGGTTCGCGCCTTCGACCAGCATGACCGTCGCGTTGGACACGTCAACGCCCACTTCGACGACGGTGGTCGAAACGAGCATGTCATATTTCTTATCGCGGAAGTCGGCCATGACCTGGTCTTTTTCGTTGGGCTTCATCCGTCCGTGCAGGAGACCGAGTTTATATTCGGGGAAGACTTCCTTCGAAAGTTTCTCGTGTTCCTCGGTGGCGGCTTTGAGATTGTCCATCTTCTCGCTCTCTTCGATGAGCGGATAGATAATGAAGGCCTGACGTCCGTCTTTGATCTGCGAGCGGATCATCGAATAGGCGCGCTCGCGTTCCTGCGGACGGAGCACGAAGGTTTCGATGGGTTGACGGCCTGCGGGCATTTCGTCCATGACGGAGAGGTCGAGGTCGCCGTAGAGGGTCAGGGCGAGCGAACGCGGAATCGGGGTGGCGGTCATCACCAAAAGATGAGGCGTGGTGCCTTTGTTGCGGAGCGCGGCGCGTTGTTCGACGCCGAAGCGATGTTGTTCGTCAATGACGGCCAGTTGCAAATCCGAAAATGTGACGGGGTCTTCGATCAGCGCGTGCGTGCCGACGATGACTTTGATCGAGCCGTTGGCGAGCCCTTCGCGGATTTCGGCTTTTTCGGATTCGGGCGTATCGCCCACGAGCAGACGAACGTTAGTGCCGTCGAGCAGGGACGTGAAATTTCGATAATGTTGTTCAGCAAGAATTGACGTGGGCGCCATGATGGCGGCTTGCGCGCCAGATTGATTGATCATGGCGGCGGCGAGGGCGGCGACAACTGTTTTACCAGAACCGACATCGCCTTGCAGGAGACGGTTCATCGGGCGGCCAGCGTTGAGGTCGCGGCGAATCTCGTCAATGGCGCGGGTCTGCGCGCCTGTCAGGGTGAAGGGAAGGCCGGCCACGCGCGCGCCCAGCCACTCGTCGGGGGTTTCGAAGCGGCGTGCGGTCGCGGACTGCCAGTCGCGTTTTTGTCCGAGCACGCCCATCTGCAAAAAGAAAATTTCATCGAAGGCGAGTCGGGCGCGGGCGCGCTTCAGTTCGTCTTGTGAGTCGGGGAAGTGCGCTTGCCCGATGGCGCGGCCGAGCGGGAGCAACCCAGCCGACGTCCGAATCGAATCGGGCAGGTGATCCACGAGCGCGGGCGCCCAATATGTCACAACCTGATTCATCAGTCCGCGCAACCATTTTTGCGTGATGCGCTGGGTGAGCGGATAGATCGGGACGATGCGATTGGTGTGCAGATGCTCGGCCTCGACAGGCTCGACGTCGGGATTGTTCATCACGAGGCGGCCGAGGTACTGATCGAGTTTGCCCGAGACGGCCACGTTGTCGCCCGCCTTCATGCGGTTGGCGATCCACGGCTGGTTGAACCACGAGAGCCGCAACGCGCCCGTGCCGTCGGTGATAACGACCTCCACGATCTGCGCCTTGCCGCCGCGGATTGGCCGCGTGCTCACCGACTGCACCGCGCCGATGACGGTCACGATCTCGTTGACCCACAAATTTTTGATGGGCTTCAACTGGCTGTAATCTTCGTAGCGACGCGGAAAATAATAGAGCATGTCGCCGAGCGTGGACATGCCGAGTTGACCGAGGGTCTGCGCGTGACGCGGTCCGACGCCCTGGAGGACGGTGAGTTGCGCGCCGAGCGCGGCAGGCGTGGCGGAGGTTTTGCCACCTGGAGCAGTTTCGCTTCTTCCCTGAGGGGGAGCGGGTGCGCGCGGAGCAGGCTTTGACCCCCCTCCCGTCCCCCCCACGGGGGGGGAAGCCTGTGGAGGAGCGGACTTTGTCTCAGGCTCCAACCACTTCGGCATTTCGTCGCCTTCGGCTTTTGGCGCGGGCGGAGGCTGTTGAGGTCGCGGTTCCTGCGACGGACGCGGTCTCTGTTGCGGACGCGGCTGGACTTGGGTTTTTTGCGTGGCTTCGGGATAGGTTTCGCCGAGACGTTTCCACAATCCCTTGAGCGAGTCGGCGCGACCTGAGGGAGTCAGCGCTTCGTAGCCCTTGAGTCGCTGGGTCACGGCCTGGACGACGGCCTCTTCTACGCTTTCGGCGCGGGCTTCACTTTCCCAAAAATCGAGGATCTTGACCAGTCCGCCGATGATGGCGGTGTTGTTGTATCCGTTCTCGTGCTCGAGACGGAAGAATTTGCGTAATTTCTCTAATGATGGAAGCATGGGACTATTTTATCATGGGGGGAGGATACACCCAACAACAAACGAAAAATCCTCCCTAGAATTTTTAGCAAAATGCATAATTGGATTTATTAGAACAAATCGGACTTTGCTTGTTTAGTGAACCACTCTAATTTAGGATTTGAGAAGGGAAATCTGAAAGCAACACCTGCGCAAGATATTTGTCTGTCACGCGGATGAGTTCATCAGCGTTGGCTAATATGTCATTCAGTTTTCGCGAAATATCATTTTGTCGGCTTGATAGTTGTATTGGTTTGCTTTTGTAGCTCGCTCGTAATTCTGCAACAAGAATCAAAAGCGTGGAAACTTGATTGTCAAGATATGCCATTTTCACAATCAGACCTTGACGTGTGGAAACCACTGACAAAGGCAAATTATCCTTTTTCTTGAAAACCTGAATGGTCATCTTTAGCTGCTTTGAAACACCCTGTATAATGGCCGCTGCATATTCACACTGGTCAGGCCATATACTTTCTCCTGACATAAATAAACTTTGTACATAATATGTATTCTTGATTAACGAACTAAATTCATCCGAAAGTTTCTTAACTCGGAAATAAAACTGCTCTGTTTGCATTCGACCAAGACCTTGTTCATCAGCCATTCTTCTTTGGCTAAAAGCAGAAAAGTCCATTTTTATTCTCCTGACAATCTACAACCATAACGGCTATTTTAGAACAAATGTTTTATTTCGTCAATACATCAATTAGCCAACTCATTGAATTGCTCTAATGCCTTCCTAAGCGCTTCTCGGCAATTAAATACCGCAGTATAGAAACTGCGGCGTTGACTTTCAATATCCACTATATTGCCGA
>QZIJ01000060.1 GCA_003598975.1 Anaerolineaceae bacterium
ATGAGTCGCGCGGCGGTGGCGGAATCCATGCCGCGATTATAACGGTTATAATCCCCGCCATGTCTTTTACAGATGAGATTCGGCAGAAAGCCGAGGAACTGGAAACCAAGACCCCGCAGGAAATTTTGGAATGGGCGATCCGAGACTATGGCGACGACATCGCCATGAGTTCGTCGTTTCAAACGCAATCCATGCCGCTGTTGCACATGGCAACGCGCATCAAGCCCGACATCCGCATTTTCTTTCTCGATACGGGCTACCATTTTTGGGAGACGCTCATCTTTTGTGTGCGCGTCGCTTCGGACTGGAACCTGAACGTGATTGACCTGCATCGCGATTCGCGCTGGGACGCGTTCATTCGCCAGAACTTGCGCACCCTGCCGACTGACGATCCGAACCTGTGTTGTTACATCAACAAGGTGCAACCCATGCAGAAGGCCGTTGGCAGTGTGTGGGCGTGGATCTCGGGCATCCGCCGCGACCAGACCGAGACGCGTGCACACGCGAAAATCGTCGAGTTGCAGGATGACGGTTTGATCAAGATCAATCCGATGCTGAATTGGACGAAGGCTGACGTGAACCGCTACATCCAGGAGCACAACCTGCCGAGGCATCCGTTGCTGGAAAAGGGTTATCGCTCGATCGGATGCGCTCCCTGCACCATCGCGGTCGGCGCGGACGAATCGGATCGCTCGGGACGTTGGGCGGGCCGCGGCAAAACTGAATGTGGACTCCACACGGAGATGTTCAAGCAGAAGGAGTATGTGGTCTTGTAGTCGCTTGGTCGGATGGCCGCGTATTGCGTAACCCGTTCAAATTATCTCCGCCAATAACCAATCTCCAATCTCCAATTACCAATTACCAATCGTAAATCGTCAATCCAAAATCGAAAATGACAAAGGAATCCTGGCTTGCCGCCAATACCCTCACTCCCGAAAAGATCGCCATCGCCCGCCGCGTGGTGGATGAAGTCCGCCGCGGACGAAACCTCGGCGACAGCCTGCGCGCCCACGCGTTGAAGCCAGGCGGTGTGCTGGGGAAATCGTTTCTCGTGGCGGCTTACAACGAAATGGTCACAGACGGGACACTCGAAGCGGATACATCCCTGCTCGAAAAACTCCGCATGAAGCCTGTCCGCACGCTCTCGGGCGTGACGACAGTGACGGTTCTCACCAAGCCCTATCCCTGCCCGGGGAAGTGCATCTTTTGTCCTACCGACGTGCGGATGCCGAAGAGTTACCTCCCTGATGAGCCTGGCGCGATGCGCGGCGTGGAACACAAATTCGACCCGTACGCGCAAGTCCGCTCGCGGTTGACGCAATTGGAGACGCTCGGCCATCCCACCGACAAGATCGAACTGCTCATCCTCGGCGGCACGTGGAGTTCATACAAGAGGGACTATCAGGAATGGTTTGTGGCGAGATGCTTTGAGGCGATGAATACGTTTAACCACAAAGGACACGAAGTTCACAAAGAAAATTCAGAGGGCTCTGTGGACTCTGTGGTGAATCTCCCCGAAATCCATAAAGCAAATGAATCCGCTCCTCATCGCAATGTGGGCCTCGTCATCGAGACGCGGCCAGATGAGATCACGCCCGACGAACTGCGCTGGCTCCGTCACCTCGGCGTGACAAAGGTGCAACTCGGCGCGCAGAGTTTGGACGACCACATTTTGGAGATCAACAAACGCGGACACGATGTCGCGTCCACGCATCGTGCTGTCTCGCTTTTGCGCGCGGCGGGATTCAAGATCGTCCTCCATTGGATGCCCAACCTGCTTGGCGCGACTCCCGAAAGCGACCGCACCGACTTCGCCAAATTGTGGACGGGTCTCTGTCCCGACGAATTGAAAATTTATCCAAATCAACTGCTTGCCAACGCGGAATTGTACGAGTACTGGCAGCGCGGCGAATTCCAGCCCTATTCCACGCAACAACTCATTGACCTGATCGCGGGCATCAAACCGACCATCCCGCGCTACTGCCGCGTCAACCGCGTCATCCGCGACATCCCGTCTACGCATGTGGTGGATGGAAATCGGCGCACGTCCCTGCGGCAGGACATCCAGATCGAGATGAAAAAACGCGGCCTGCATTGCGAATGTGTCCGTTGCCGCGAGGTGCGCGCAAAAACCGTCCAGACCGAAGCGCTGAAACTGGACGATCTGGTCTACCAGACCGATTCCGCTGAGGAACATTTCATTTCGTTCGTCACGCCCGATGATAAAATAGCAGGCTTCATTCGCCTGTCCCTGCCGGACAAAAATTCTCCCGCGACGGGACTTGCCGATCTCAATAGCGCGGCGCTGATTCGCGAAGTCCATGTTTATGGGCAGTCGCTTCCCGTCGGTGCGGACCGCGCGGGGGCCGCGCAGCACGTCGGGCTGGGAAGCCGCCTCCTCGTCGAGGCGGACGCGGTGGCAAGGTCGCGCGGGTTCCGTCGCATCGCGGTCATCTCTGCAGTGGGGACGCGCGGCTACTATCTCGACCGCGGCTTCACGCGCGGCGAATATTATCTCGTCAAGTCGCTATAACTTTGAGGAGCAGGGAAAAATGGATGTTGTTCTTCCAATTGGGGCCGGGTTGTGTGTGGGTTTTTTGATCGGCTTGACAGGCATGGGCGGGGGCGCGCTGATGACACCCTTCCTGCTCATTGTGATGAAGTTGAATCCTGTTTTGGCGGTGGGCACAGACCTGGTCTTTGCCGCGGTGACCAAAATCGTCAGCGGCATTCAGCATCGCCGTGAGAAGAATGTTTCCCTCAGGGCGGTACTATGGATGGCGAGTGGCAGTGTCCCTGCCTCTTTTTTGGGAGCGCAGTTCATCCTGACCCAGGCGGATAACCAGCGTTTGATCGAAGAGGTTCTTCCTAGGCTGCTCGGGGGAATTCTTATCGTTGTCAGCCTGATCCTTTTTGCCCGCGTGTTTCGCTGGCTTGGGCCGAGAGAATTTGTCGAGGTCAAATGGCCTGCCCCTTGGACGCTGATGATCATCGGCGCAATCGGAGGCTTGCTGGTTGGCATGACCTCCATCGGCGGCGGCACTGTCATTATGGCGCTGTTGCTGATCTTCTTTTCCATTCCGCTCAATTTCATGGTGGGCATGGACGTGGCTCATGGCGCGTTGCTGGCCGTATTATCCGCAAGCAATTATGTGATTGCGGGGAAAGTTGACGTTGAACTGGTGACCCTGTTGCTGATCGGTTCCCTGCCAGGCACGTGGCTGGGCGCCATTATTGTCAAACGCGTCGATATGCGCCTCGTGCGCGGCCTGCTGGCGCTGTTGATCCTTGGCGCAGGCATCAACCTGATGATTGCGTGACAGACGAAATATGACCACCCTGTGGCAACTCTTCTGGACCTTTATAAAGATCAACCTGCTTAGCACTTCTGGCCCCGCCTCGGTGGGTTTGTTGTACAAGGAGGCGGTTGGCACGATCATGACCGAGACCCAATTCGTCCAAGCCGTGGGTTTGGCGTCCGTTTTGCCCGGCTCGGACGCTTTGCAACTGGCCATGTTCGTGGGCTACGCGGCGGCAGGCGTATGGGGAGCGTTGGTGGCGCTGGCGGGTTCGGTTTTGCCTCCCACCATCATCATGTTTGGCGTTGTGATGGTCCTGAACCGCCTGCGACGCGCTGCCTGGGTGGCGCGGTTCGTGGAAGGATTGACGCCCGCGGTGGCCGTCCTGATGTTGTTTGTAGCCTGGCAGGTCTTCACGAGCAGTGGCGGCGGATCGGTCGGCTGGGAGATGTTCTTGATCGGGATGGTCAGCCTGGCCGCTTTGGCCCTCGATGCACCTGCACCGCTGGTGTTGCTGGCCGCGGGAATTGCGGGAGTTGTTCTCTTCCCATGAAACAATCGCGTTGGGCCGTATTGAAAAAACTGTTTTGGATGTTCCTGAAGGTCAATGTGCTGACCACTTCCGGGCCGGCCTCGGTGGGCCTGCTTTACAAGGAATCGGTGGGCAAGATCATGACCGAGTCCGAGTTCATCGAAGCCGTGGGTTTCTCGAACGTCCTGCCGGGCAGTGAGGCGCTCAAACTTGCCATGTTCGTTGGCTACGCCGCGGGTGGAATCCCCGGCACGGTGATTGCGATTCTGAGCTCGATCCTCCCGCCCACGATCATCATGCTGGCAGTGACTTCAATCCTGGAAAATTTTCAGGGTGAGGCGTGGATGGCTGGCTTCATCAAGGGGCTTGGACCGGCCGTCGCCATGTTGATCGTTGTGGTCGCCTGGCAGATTTTCCGTAGCGAAAGCGCAAAAAGCATCAAGAAACGCGC
This sequence comes from Anaerolineaceae bacterium, assembly GCA_003598975.1. Taxonomy (GTDB): domain Bacteria; phylum Chloroflexota; class Anaerolineae; order Anaerolineales; family Villigracilaceae; genus Denitrolinea. Next base: position 4,283 of record QZIJ01000060.1, read on the forward strand.
ACTGATCATCGGCCTGTTGAGCGCGGCGGCTTTCTGGCTCGATATCCCTTCGCCATTGGTGCTGGTTGGCGCGGGGATGTTGGGCGTCATTCTTTTTCGATAGGTTTGCTTATGAACTCGGAAATTTTCATCTTTACGAACGGGCGACCGACGACCTTCCCTGCCATCGAATATGGAACCTGGCTCGGCGCCTCCTTGCGGACCCCGGTACGGCTCATTGGTCTCGATGAGGATCCGTCCCCCTCGCAGATTGACGAGGAGACACATCCGCTCGAGGAAATCTTTTCCAAGGCGGTGGAAGCGTTCAGGAGCGCCGGGGTCGATTACATGCTCGAAGTTCAGCAGGGACATGCTGAGGAGATGATTCCTGCCCGCTTGGAAGGGCAGGAGGAAACGCTGGTGGTGCTGGGCCCGCTGGGGCGTCCGCCATTGAAGCGTCTTTGGTCAGGCAGGTCGTTCCGTCACATTATGGAGCATGTCGGCGCACCGATCCTGTATGTGCCGCACGTGCGCCTGCCGTTGAAGCGGATGCTGGTCTGCCTGGGTGGACTGGGCTACGAGGTGACTGCTGAAACGTTGGCGATGAAGATTGCCCGTATAGCAAGTTCTGAGGTAACTTTGTTGACAGTAGTTACACAGATGGACCTGGATTATCCCGAGGCGCGCCATGTGCGCGAGAATTGGCAGCATCTTGCCGACACCGACACTTTAACGGGAAGGGGCCTGCGACGCGGTCTGGAATTTGCGCAACAGGCCGGGTTGAGGGCCTCTGTGAAAGTGCGCAATGGAAATGTGGTGGAGGAAATCCTTGCGGAGTTGAAAGAGGGGAATTACGACCTGCTGGTCATGGGGTCGCTGTTCAGTGCAAATGCCTTGCGCCAGATGTATACCCCAAACGTGACAGCGGAGATCGCGGAGACGGATTTAGTGCCGGTGCTGACTGCTCGCTACGCGAGAGGGTAAACGCGTACACACGTAGACAAGTACGTAAGCAGGCAGGTTCACGCGAGAACTGTGTACGTGTTTACCAGTATACCTACAACCCCGGTGTATATTTCTTTTCCCACTCAGAAATTGCGGCCTGGATGATCGCTTTTACTTCGGGGTCGGTCACTTCGCTCGCGCCCATGAATTTTTGCAATCCCACCCAGACGATCACACCGCCCTCAGGCGATTCTGTTATTCGAACGGCGTGATTCGCAAGCGGAGAGCGCGCCAGCCGTGCCTGCAATATCTCGTCAATTTGCGCGACGATGTTGATTGCTGTGGCAGGTTTCTCATCTTTTGCCGCGGCAGTGAGAGGCCTGGGCGTGGGTACAGGAACGGGAGCGGACGGAACCACCGGGCGCGGCATGGCAGGTGCGGGTGCGGAGGATGGCGTGGGAGAGGGGGCTGGCGCAGTAGATCGTCCTTCGATCCATGGGCGCATTACGGTCAAAAGGGCCAATAATCGTTTTCGATCCGTCTCCGAGATCGGATTGGTTTCCACGTGTTGTCCATCGAGGTCCAGCGCGGGACGCTCGGATGAATCCAGCCACAGGCGCAGGAGGGTCGTCCCTGGCAGGGTGGGTTTGGCCTCCGCCGCGGCGCGCGCCGCCTGTGTGGCCAGGGCTGCGCGTTCGGCCTCGCCTTTGGCTTGTTGGATCGCAAGTTCAGACCGTTCCTCGGCCTGTCGAATTTTCTTGTCGGCGCGCATCTTGGAATCGAAAAATCCAATTGCCCAGCCGACGATGAGGGCAATCAAACCAGCAATGATGGGGATTACACGGGACCAGTCAAATTCCATCTCTTACCTCTTTTCCTGACATTTCGGGCAAATGTGCGTGCCGCGTTGCCCGACCACCAACCGCGCAATTTTTGTCCCGCACACGAGACAGGGCTGTCCCGCGCGATCATACACACGAAAATAGTTCTGGAACTCGCCGCCGCGATAGACCCAATCTATGGACGCGCCGTTGCGGCGGATTCCCTCTTCCAGCACTGCGCGAATCGCCTCATGCAGACGTTCGGCCTGTCCGCGTTTTACTGAATCGGACGCGGCCTGCGGGTGGAGTCGTGCCGCGTGCAAGGCCTCGTCGGTGTAGATGTTGCCCAGCCCCGCGAGAAACGACTGGTCGAGGAGGAGCGGCTTCAACTGGCGATGACGTTTCTGCAGGTTCTCGTACAACCATTGTGACGTAAACTCGTCGGACAGCGGTTCGGGTCCCAGTTTGCCGATCACCGATTCGGGATCCACCGTCAACCAGACGCGGCCAAACTTGCGTGTGTCGTTGAAGATGAGAATCGCTCCGTTGGAAAGGGAGAAACGAACTCGGTCGTGTTTCTCTGGCGGCACATTTTCCCCTTTTATAAACAAATCCCCGCTCATGCGCAAGTGGACAAAAAGGTCGCCTGCCGAAAGTGTAAGGTGGATGAATTTTGCGCGTCGTCCAACTTCCAGAATCTTCTGCCCGCGGATCTGCTCACGGAACTTCCGTGCCGAGGGATGCGCCACCGTCCGCGCCCAGCGGACGTCCGCGTCGCGAATCTCCGCGCCCACCAACGCGGGTCGCAGGGTTCGGGCAATCGTTTCGACTTCGGGAAGCTCAGGCATTCCAGTTTTCAGTGTTCAGTTTTCAGTGTTCAGTTTTCGGTCATCAGGCGCTGAACACTGATGACCGAAAATTGATGACTGATCACTGGCCCTATTCGTTGAACATCTCTCCCACGCTGCGTCCCTCATGCGCGCGGCGGATGACCTCGCCGATCAATTCGGCCACAGTCAGGATGATGATTTTTCCTTCGAGGATTTTCATCTTCTCTGCGGGAATCGGGACTGTATCCGTGGTGATGATTTGCTTGATGGGCAGGGATGCCAGCAGTTCTGCGCCCTCGTTCGAAAGGATGGGATGGATGAACGAGAGATACACGTCGCGCGCCCCGTTTTTCTTGACGAGATTCACCGCTTGCCCAATGGACCCGCCCGTATCCACCTCGTCATCCACGATGATCACGTCGCGGTCTTTCACGTCGCCGATCAGGGTGAGCGCTTCGGCGTTGGCGTCGTTGCCGGTGCGCCGCTTTTCGATGAAGGCGATGGGAGTGTCCAGGTCAGCGGCGTAGTTGCGTCCCTTTTTCGCAAAGCCCAGGTCCACCGCGACCACCACGGGGTCCTTGAGATGCGGGCGGATGTTGGTGTTGATATGCTCGGTCAACAGCGAGGAGGCGGTCAGCACGTCGCCGGGAATCGAGAAGAATCCCTGCACCTGTCCCGCGTGGGGGTCGAGCGTCATGTAGCGGTCCGCGCCCGCGACCTCGATCATATCCGCGACGAGGCGGGCGGTGATTGGCACGCGCGGCTGGTCTTTTTTATCGGAGCGTCCGTAGCACAAATAGGGGACAACCGCTGTGATGCGTGCCGCCGAGTCCAGGCGCAGGGTCTGGATCATGATCAGTAGTTCCATCAGGTTGCGATGCACCGGCGATGCCGTGGACTGGATGACGTATACATCCTGCCCGCGCACACTGCTATTCAATTTGATGAAGATATTTTCGTTGGGGAATTCGATCACTTCGCGTTCGCGAAGAGGGCTATCCAGATACTTGGAAATCTTGCCTGCCAGTTCGGGCGAACCCGTTCCAGCGTAAAGTTTGATGTCCCCATATACCTTCATGTTGTGCGTATGATGCATTATGCCTTCTCCTTTTTGCGCGCTTCCCATTCCCCGCGCAGGATACTCATCATGTGAACATCGTCAAACCCGCCGCGCTTGAAGACGGCCTCGCGCATCGTCCCTTCGCGGATGAAGCCTGCCTTCTCATACGTCCGAATGGCGCGCGGGTTATCCACGTAGACTTTCAGCGCAATGCGATTTAAGTTCAGCGTCTCGAACCCGTGGCGCAGCAAAAGCAACATCGTCTCTGTTCCCAACCCTTGATTCCAAATTGACTTGTCGCCGATCATGATCCCGATCTCGGCGGAGTGCGCCACCGTATCGAGATCGAAGAATGTGCAGTTGCCGATCAGCCGCCAGCCGTCGCCCGCGCGCACGTCAATGGCAAATGGTTTTTCGTTGGGCTCGCGTGCTGAGGCACGCTCGAACCATTTTTCCTCGTCGGTCATCGACATCGGCAGGTACAACGACAGCCCGAACGTCACTTCGGGATCGTTGACCCACTCAAAGAATTTTTTCACATCTTCGCGTTCCACCGCCCGCAGGCGGATGCGCTCGCTGTAAATGATGCTCATTCCTGCCTCCCGTTTACCAAAAGTTGCACTGCTTCCCACGGCGAGAGAGTCCGCTCGTGGACTTTCTGCACCGCCGACTCGAACCCGCCGTTCGGGACTTCCGCGCGGAAACGCGTCATCAACGCTTCGACCAGCAACGCCTCCATCTCGGCCTCGAGGCGGGCGCGCTCACGAGCGGCCCAATCCCCGCTGAGGCGTAAATGCGCCGCGTGTGCGGCGACGTGCGCGGCCAGTTCCGTGATGCCCGTTCCCTCGGTCGCCACCGTCCGTAGGATGGGGGGAATCCACATTTTTGTTTCGGCTTTGACGGGCGCGTCCACGACCATCTCGCGTCCGTGATGCAAAAACACGTGACGTGTCGGATGCGCCAATTCCAGCATGGATTTAAGCGCGCGTTCGGTATTTTCCACACCGGGGCGATCTGCCTTGTTGACCACAAGCACATCCGCGATCTCGAGAATTCCCGCCTTGATGGCCTGAATATCATCGCCCAGGCCGGGCGCTTCGACGACAATTGTCGTGTGCGCGAGACGGGCAATATCCACCTCGCTTTGCCCCGCGCCGACGGTTTCGATCAGAATTACATCGAAGCCAGCCGCATCGAACACCTGCGACATGGCCGCGGTGGTTTGTGCCAGTCCGCCCAGTGAACCGCGCGTCGCCATCGAGCGGATGAACACGCCCGCGTCCCCCGAAAGGTCGCGCATGCGGACGCGGTCTCCCAGCACCGCGCCCCCCGTGAACGGGCTGGATGGGTCCACCGCGAGGATTGCCACGCGTTTCCCCTCCCGTCGGAAATGAAGCGCCAGTTGATTCACCAGCGAGGATTTCCCCGTGCCCGGCGCTCCCGTCACGCCGATGAGATGCGCCCTGCCCGTCTGCGGAAATAATTCCGCCAGCGCGGCGCGTCCCTCAAGCGTGTCGTTCTCCACCTGCGTCAGCAGGCGCGCCAGCGCGAGACGGTCACCTTTTCGTACGGATTGGGAGAGGGTCATAGATCAACTGTTACACAATACACACTACGAAATATGTTGTGCTTATTGTGCAACTATCCCTTTACAGATTCCCGCACCTCGCGGATGATATCTTCCGTGGATGCGCCTGGGCCGTAGATGCCACTTACGCCCATCTTCTTTAAAGCAGGCACATCCTCATCGGGGACGATTCCGCCGAGGAAGACCTTTACACGTTCCTGTCCATTGGCTTTGAGCAGTTCCAGGACGCGCGGTGCCAGCGCCATATGCGCGCCCGATAGAATCGAGAGACCCACCACGTCCACATCCTCCTGCAATGCCGCCTCCGCGATCATTTCGGGAGTCTGGCGCAGGCCGGTGTAGATCACTTCCATGCCTGCATCGCGCAGGGCACGCGCCACCACTTTGGCGCCGCGGTCATGCCCATCCAGGCCGGGCTTGGCTACCAGTACGCGAATTTTCTTTTCGGTCATTGTGCCTCCGGGAATGATTTCGACCTGATTATACTATGGGTGGTTTTTTGAATTTTTCCTCCTCGTAACGATTCTGTAATTTTTCTCTCCGTTCCGCCAGCCTTGCCTTAAAGAAGTGTGCTATACTTTTAACATGCTAACGCCGAAACTGCATTGGTCAACCTGGGCGAATCAACTTCATCGCCTCAAACTCGATGCCATCGCCGCCTGGATGCTCGAAGCGGGTGCTCCTGTCACCCTGCTCGGCGCCCAGGCGCTTTTTGTTGCCCGTCCGTTTTTGGGGCCGCAGAGCGAATCCATCGCCAATCTGCTCGAGGATGAAAATGAAGTGCGCGCCTTTGCCGCCTATCTGCGCGAGGGAGTGGTGACATGACCGTATTGCTCGCTCTCGCGTTGACGCTCGTTGCCGCCCTGCTCCTGCTGGTTCTGACATTTATCAAACGGAAATCACCGGCTGTCTTCCGCGAGATCGCGGCGCTCACGCGTCTGAAACGCGCGGCAGGACTCGCTGTCGAAGACGGGACCCGTCTCCACGTCTCGCTTGGACGCGGGGGGTTGGTCACGCCGCGCGGCGCGGCTTCGTTGTCCGCGCTGGCATTGTTACGTCAAATCGGTGAGCAGACCTCCATCAGCGACCGTCCACCCGTCGCCACATCCGGTGACCCTGTGCTGGCCGCGCTTTCGCAAGACACGTTGCAGGCCGCCTACCAATCCGCGGGCGTGGAGGAATTCTTCGAGCCTGCCAGCGGACGTCTCGGTGGGATGACGCCTTTCTCGTACGCGGCCAGCGCGATGATGGTGACGCGTCAGGAACAAGTCTCCACCGATGTGCTGATGGGCGACTTTGGTCCTGAGATCGGCCTGCTGACCGAGGCCTCCGAGCGCGAGAATGCCAATTTGATCGCCGCGGCGCATGACCCGGCGGCGCAATCTATTTTGTTCGCATCCACTAACGAACCGTTGGTGGGTGAGGAGCTTTTTGCCATCCCTGCCTATATCGGCCATGACCCTGCCCAGCGCGCCAGTTTGCAGGTGCAGGATGTCTTGCGCTGGTTGCTCATCCTTGCCCTGCTGGTGGCCGCGGGCCTGAAAATGATGGGGGTGCCATGAAAAAACGACCTGTTGCCACGATCATTGCCATTTCTGTTGGCGTCATCGTTCTACTTGGTACATTCATTCCGATTCCCCTGTTTGCAACAGTACGCCTTGAACTCGTTCAATGGGCGATGATTCTGGCAGGCGTGGCCGTGCTGGTGGGAATCGGCAACCTGTTTAGTGTTCACTTTCAAAAAATTCGCCGCCGTGAAAAGGGATCGGTCTACAGCGTGACCCTGCTCGTGGCGATGCTCGCGACCCTGTTCGTTGGCGTGATGGTCGGCCCCTCGCACGCGTGGATGCAGGGCGCGGTCGAGGCCATCATCATTCCTGTGGAGGCGTCATTGATGGCGTTGTTGGCGGTCACGCTCGTGTACGCCAGCATTCGTCTGTTACGCCGCCGTGCAGGTTTGATGTCCGTCATCTTTTTGGGGACGGCCGCGTTAATTCTGCTTGCCTCCGTTTCCCTGCCTCTCATCGGCGAGATTCCCTTTCTGAGCGACTGGATTCGTCCGTGGCTGATGTTCGGTCCCGCGGCGGGCGGCGCGCGCGGACTTTTGCTTGGCGTGGCCCTCGGCGCGTTACTCACGGGACTGCGCGCCCTCTTCGCCTTTGACCGTCCCTATGGGGGGAAATAATGGCTGAACTTCTTTGTCCGCATTGCGGCATGCCCAACGATCCCGAGCAGAATGTGTGTTCGTTCTGCCGCCAGCCTTTGCGGGCGGCGGAAGACGGCGAAAGCATTCGTCCGGGGGAGGCGCCCACAAAAAAGACAACTGCGGAACTGGAACCCATCCTGCCTGCATGGCTGCGTGACGCGCGTGCCAATGCGCGCCGCGCCGAAGAGGAAAAAACGGCTGAGGATGCCCAGGCCGAAGCCGAACATCCCGCTCCCCCAAAAGAGGTCCCCCCAGACCTGCTGGCTGGTCTGGCCTCGGCCGCACGCGATGACCAGGATGAGGAGATTCCCGAGTGGATGCGTGGCGCCGCGCCTGTTTCGACGACGCCGATTCAATCCGAGAAAAAAGAACAGACATTTCCGCGCCGGCAGGAACTTCATTGGGAAGGGGATACCGATGAACTGGGCGGCATGGCGACCGCTCCCGTTCCGTCTGCGCCAGAAAGCGGGGATGCCCTGCTTCCGTGGATGCAAAGCGCGCCTGCCGAACACGCCGAAGAATCGGATGAAGTATCCAACTGGCTCGACAGTCAGAAATCCGCTTCGCAGGAGGAGCCACCGGTTTCACCGTTTGCCAGCGGCACAGTCAAGCCGCCGGTCACTGGCGAATTAACCGATTGGCTCGACAAGGCCCAGGCGGATGTCGAGACTCAGGCCGAGGCGCCAAAAACCGAACCAGGCGATTCGCTTGGCGAGTGGTTGTCGAATCTGCCGCGCGGCGAGTCGTTGTCTGAGCCGACGGAGGCGGGTGAAACTTTCCACGAAGATATTGACCTGCCCGATTGGATGAAGCCCGCAGGCGAATTGCCCGCCGCGTCAGAACAGGGAACGGTTGAAGCGTCCCTGCCCGATTGGATGGAGTCCGCGGCGCAGACGTCCGCCGCGGCCGCGGAAAAAACGGAGGCAACTCCCGCCCCGGATTGGATGAGCGCCTTCCGCGAATCCGAATCGTCAGCCGAGGCTGAGGCTCCTTTTGCCGAACCCGCTCCCGAGATCCCGAGCGCGCCGGCTTTTGTCTCCGGACAGGAATCGTTGGAAAACAAACAGGCGGATGAACTATTCTCCGTTGATATGCCCGATTGGCTTTCGAGCATCGCACCGACGGATCAAAAGACCGGGGAAGCATTGACGGACGAGACCGCTCCTGATGCGATCGCTCCAGCCGACCTGCCTTCGTGGGTGCAGGCCATGCGCCCGGTGGAAACCGTCCTGCCCGAAGCGCAGTCGACGCGCACACTGGCAGATGGCCCGCTGGAAGAAAAAGGTCCGCTGGCCGGGTTGCGCGGTGTATTGCCGTTGGATGGTTTGATACAACCCGGCAAACCCAGGGCTCATGCCATCCGTTTGCAGGTGAGCGAAGCCCAGCAGGCCGATGCTTCTTTGCTCGAGCAGATGCTGGCCGCGGAAACAGAGGCCGAGCCTTTGCGGGGCGGTAGCGCGCTGGCTTCGCAACGTGTCCTGCGCTGGGTCATTTCAGCGTTATTGATCTTGCTGGTTTCGTTTTTCCTGGCGGCCAAATCGCAAAGTGTGCCCCTGCCCGCCACGCTCCCCGCGGAAAGCAATTTGATCCTGCCCGTGTTGGATGCCCTGCCTGCGGACGCACCTGTATTGATGATCTTCGACTATGAACCCGCGCTGGCGGGTGAACTGGAGGCCGCGGCCGCTCCTTTCGTGGACCGTGTGCTGGGTCTGCGTCACCCGCGCGTGACCATCCTTTCGACTTCTCCCACCGGCGCGGCGCTGGCCGAGCGTTTCTTCGCAAAGACGCAGGCGCGGCACAACTATCTGCCTGAACAGAATTACATCAATCTTGGCTATCTGCCCGGCGGGACGACTGGCATTCTCTCCTTCGCTGTCAACCCGCGTGCGGCAATGCCTCTCCCCGAATGGGCTTATCCCCTTGTTATGGATGTTCATCATTTCTCCGATTACGCGGCTGTCATCCTGCTCACCGACCAGGCCGAGACCGCCCGCGCCTGGGTGGAGCAGACCACTTCCCACCGCGAAGGCCGTCCCATGCTGGTTATCTCCAGCGCACAGGCCGCGCCCATGATCCAGCCCTATTTACTTTCGGGGCAGATCAACGGCCTCGTAAGCGGTCTGCACGGCGGCGCGGCGTTCGAAAATGCCAATGGGACGAGTGGGTTGGCGCGCGGCTATTGGGACGCATACAACTATGCCACTCTCCTTGTCGCCCTGACGATTCTCGTCGGCGGGCTGTGGAATTGGATTGCCGGTGTGCGCTCCCGCGGACAGGGACTGGGTGAAATTTAATATGCCAACCGAACTCATTTATGGCGCGATCAGTTTTTTGCTCACCCTCATGGTGTTGAGCTATCTCATCGGCGATAACGCGCTGTTCCGTTTTGCCATTCATGTTTTCGTGGGCGTCTCCGCGGGATACGTGGCCGCGGTGGCGATCTATCAGGTAATTTGGCCGTACCTGCTCATCCCGCTCGTCACCGCCTCGATGTTGGAACGCGCCCTGCTCGTCGTCCCGCTTGTGTTTAGCGCGCTGATATTGATGAAGATCTCACCGCGTCTCAGTTGGCTGGGCGGACCCGCTGTAGGTTATCTCGTCGGCGCGGGCGCGGCCGTCGCGATTGGCGGCGCGGCCCTGGGGACGATCCTCCCGCAGGTCAACGCGGCCGCTGAACCGTTCGATGTGATCGGCCTGATCCAGCGCGGCGGCAATCCGTGGCAATCTGTGTTCAATGGCGTGGTGATGCTGGTCGGCACGATTTCCACGCTGGCATATTTTCATTTTGGGGCCAGCCGCAAAACCGACGGTTCCGTCAAACGCAATGGATTGATCGAAGCCCTTGCCTGGCTTGGAAAGTTATTTGTGGCGCTCACCCTCGGCGTGCTGTTTGCGGGCGTCTATGCCGCCGCGCTCTCTGCGTTTGTGGAGCGCATCCAATCCCTGTTGAGTCTTTTCGGTTTCTAGCCTATTCACAGGATCGCTACACGTATGCCCATCTCATTGATCGAAGGCAACTCCCTCTTGGCTGTGGACGTCGGCGCGACCACGACACGTGCCGCGCTGTTTGACGTGGTTGAGGGCGTCTATCGCTTTATCGCCGCGGGACAGGCTCCCAGCACAGCGGAGGCGCCGCTCAAGGATATCGGTTTGGGCGTGCGCGACGCCATCGAAAGCATTCAGTCTGTCACGGGGCGAATTTTCCTCGACAAGGAGCGCGGCCTCATCGTCCCGACCCAGCCCGACGGTTCAGGCGTGGACTCGTTCGCGGCCACGCTCTCGGCGGGTTCTGCCATCCGCACCGCCATCGTCGGCCTGCTGTCGGACGTTTCGCTGGAATCCGCGCGTCGTCTCGCGGAGACGACCTACAGTCGAATCGTGGAGCGCCTCGGCCTGACCGACCATCGCCGCCCTGAGGAGCAGATTGACGCGCTGTTGCGCGCCCGTCCCGACCTGATTGTGTTGACCGGTGGAACGGATGGCGGCGCCTCGCGCTCCATCCAGAAAATGCTCGATACGGTCGGCCTGGCCTGTTACCTGATGCCGCCCGAAAAACGCCCGGCGGTGCTGTTTGCCGGCAACAACAACCTGACGGATGATGTAAACAAATTAATGGCTGACCTGACCCCCGCCCTGCACCTCAGCCCGAATGTACGTCCCTCGCTCGAAACCGAAGACCTCGACCCGGCCATGAACGAATTGGCGCACATCGTCACAGCCATTCGCAAGGGACAACTTCGCGGCGTGGAAGAATTGGAAGGCTGGTCGAACGGGCATCTCCTGCCGGGCAATTACGCGGTGGGACGCATGATCCGTTTTCTCAGCTCGGGCGCGAGTGGCGGTGTGCTGGGCGTGGATTTGGGCGCCTCTGCCGCGTCGATCGCGGCGGGTGTCAACGGTGAACTCAGCCTGCGGACCTATCCACAATTTGGATTGGGCGAAAACCTGGCCGCACTTTTGCAAAGCGGGGACCTCGAAGATTTTATGCGCTGGCTTTCACTGGATATTCACCAGAATGTGGTGCGTGACCATATTTATCAAAAGTCGCTTCACCCCTCCATTTTGCCTGCCACACCCGAAGAGCGGGTTATTGCGCAGGCGATTGCGCGCCAGTCCCTTTACCTGGCCATGCGCGCGGCACGCAGGGATTTCCCATCTGCGGCGCGCACCTCACGCCCGGACTTGATGCCGTTCTTTGAACTCATCCTCGCCAGCGGCGCGGTCATCACCGGGGCGCCCACGCCCGGTCAAAGTCTGCTCATCCTGCTGGATGCCATCCAGCCCGTGGGTGTGACGCGCTTCCTGCTCGACCGTAACAACCTGCTTCCCATGTTGGGCGCGGCTGCCGAGCAAAATCGCCTTTTGCCGGTGCATGTGATCGAATCGGGCGCGTTCCACAACCTGGCCTGGACGGTCTCCGTGGTCAGCACTGCGCCTTATGGCACTCCCGTTTTACAGGCGCGCCTGCAATATGCCGACAAAAACGAAGCGCGTATCGAAGTCAAACATGGCTCGCTCGAGGCCCTGCCGCTGTCGCTTGGACAGACGGCTCGGCTCGCTCTGCAACCCCTGCACCGCGCCGATATTGGATTTGGACCCGGGCGCGCACAGACCATCACCGTGGAGGGCGGCGCGCTGGGCGTGGTCATTGACGCGCGCGGCCGCCCGCTTCAATTGCCGTCCGACGCGGTGCGCCGACGCGAACTCTTCAAAAAGTGGCTCTGGACGTTGGGAGGTTAGACGAGATGCACGCACCTGTCACTCACATCCTCGCGCTGACCACCATCCTGCGCGAACGCCTCCTGCCGGTACCGGGCGTGATCAATGTGCGGCTGAATCAGCGCGTCAATGCCAATGACGTGGTGGCTGAGGCGCGCTGGGCGCGCGAACACGTTTTGCTGGACGTGGCGCGCAAACTCAATGTCTCCACCTCGGCGGCGGACCGCATGATCCAATGCAAGGAGGGTGATGAACTCATCATCAATGCGCTGATCGCCCGTGGAAAGGGCGTCTTCCCGCGCGAGGTGCGCGCGCCGCGTGAGGGACGCGTGGTCGTGGTCGGCGGCGGACGCGTCCTGCTGGAGGTGGGTGAGGTCAACGTGGAACTGCGCGCCGGCCTGCCGGGACAGGTCATGCAGATCATCCCGGAGCGAGGCGTGGTCATCCAGACTGCCGGGGCGCTCATTCAGGGCGTGTGGGGCAACGGGCGAATCGATACCGGCATATTGGTCAACCTGATGGAAAAGCCCGATTCTGTCCTCGAGGCCGGGCGGCTGGACGTAAGTCAGCGCGGCTCGGTCATTCTGGCGGGCATGGTGCGCGAGGCTGATACCCTGCGCGCCGCGGCCGAACTGCACGTGCGCGGGTTGATCCTTTCCAGCCTGCATTCCTCGCTCATCCCGCTGGCGTTGCAAATGCGTTTCCCCATCCTCGTGATGGACGGCTTCGGCAATTATCCGATGAACTCCGCCGCCTATCGTTTATTGACTTCGAATGCCAAGCGCGAGGCCACCGTCAACGCGGAGACCTTTGACCGTTACAGCGGCGGACGCCCGGAGGTCATCATCCCCCTGCCCGTTTCCGTGGAGCCCGCCCTGCCAGATGAACTGGAGACGTTCGCGGCCGGCCAGCAGGTGATCCTGCGCGCCGCGCCGCACTTCGGGACGGTGGCCTCCATCGTCCGATTGCGGCCCGGGCTGACGACCCTGCCCAGCGGTCTGCGCGCCCCCGCCGCGGATGTCCGCCTGGAAGCGGGCGAGGAGATTCTCGTCCCTCTGGCAAATTTGGAAGTTGTGGGATAATATCAATTCAGAAAACGGAATGCAGAACGCAGAAGTAGTAGAGGAGAGTGACTCATGTACGAAGGCGATGATCTGACCACACTCGAAGAGGATGCCGCACCCCCCGAAGAATCGGGCAATAAGACATTTATCCTGGTGGCCGCAATTTTGGGCGGAATCGTGCTCCTGTCCATCGCGTGCCTGGCCGTCTACGGCTTTTACTGGATTCCCCGCCAAACTGCTCAGCGCGATGTCCAGCAGGCCACGCTGGTGGCGCAGAACGTGCAGGTGGACCAGGCACTGACCGAAAAGGCCATCTCAGACATGCTCTCGCAGGTACCCGCCGCCACGCCCACGCTGGAGCCGACGGCCACCCCCGTCTTCCAACAGACGACACCGACGCTCGCTCCTGAGGACCCGCAAACGGCCACTGTCGCCGCGGCATTGACCCAGGCCGCGCAGGCCCAACTGACGGTGACCTCCCTGCCCACGTCCACGCTCCTGCCCGACACCGGTTTCTTTGACGATGTCGGCGCGCCCGGCCTGTTCGTGATGGCGGTGGCGCTGGTGATCGTCATTTTGCTGGCGCGCAGACTGCGCGTCTCGCCCGCGAAGTAACAACTCACCATTAAATGGTTGGGACGGCAGTTATCTGCCGTCCCTTTTTGTTTCAATCGAGGGTGTGTCGCATTTTAAACGAAGAGCCTAAACACGACACTTGCACCGCACTGCGTTCGGTGCAGTGCAGGTGAGGACACCAAGTTCACGAAGGTGGGTGATTGATTGCCTTTGTGTCCTTTGTGTACTTTGTGTTTAAAGAATTTGGGTTCTAATTCTCCTGTCGTTTGCGATACGCCATGGCATGGAGTTTGGCAATGACCTTTTGACCCGCCCTCTCGGTGACAGTGATGTCGTACAGCGCGGTGGACGCGCTGCGGCTGACTTCCTTTGCTTCGGCCACCAGTTCATCCCCTGCTTGGGACGCGTTCAGGTAGTGGATGTCCATGCTGAGGGCCACGGCCACCTGTCCGTGCGAGTTGCAGGCCGCGGCGAAGGCGATGTCCGCGATGCCGAAGACAATGCCTCCGTGAGTCGTCCCGTGGAAGTTGAGCATGGACTCTGTCACGTGGATGGAGACGCGGCAATAGCCCGCCTCCACGGCTTCCAGTTCTGCACCGATGAGGTGGGCGTAGGTGTCTTTTTGAAAGAGGGAGAGGAGGTTGGGGTTGAGCATGGAAGAACGATGGAATTAAGCCAGAAAACTTTTGCACAGCGTTGCCCAACGCTTCGCATAGTGGACAGTGGGCAGGTTGGATAATGCGTGCGGTGTAGAAAAAAACTAGAAGTCGGCCTGCCGAAGGCGGTGATCGCCCAAGGAAAAATGCTCAAAAATGGTACGAACACCACCTACCGAAGCGTATGAATGGATTGCACATTTTGCTAGGCGGAGTTATCCGACAAATTTAGGCTCTCGAACAAGATTTTCAAGAGACACTTTCATTTCTCCAGTGGTTTTATCTTTACCATAGTGCAAATCACAAAATATTGCACATCCCTCCATTTGAGTATCCTCTATTTTTGAATTTCTCATTTCAATTACAACTGAATATGCTTTATCAACATCTAAAACCAAATCGTTTTGTTCATCAACATCTGTTAGCCACGCCTTTTCGCTATTCCAGTTGGCTACCGAAACTGCCACTGAAGTGACTAAATTGTTAAATTGTCTTTTGTTCAATATTTCTGATGATTTCTTGAAAACCGACTTACTTCCCATCATAAACAATGGCAGTCTCACTTTTGAATAAATTATTTTTCCATTCAGTTTTATATTTTCAATTTCTGGGGAAGTTTCAACAGTATATTCCACCTGATTATTGTTCCCATACCGCAACAGCGGTTTGTGACTAATTATTGCAATTCCTACGCCAAGCCCACTGTTTTCAGGGAAATTATAGGCTTTTACTTCAATGTCTTTCCATGTGCGCAATATTGTCTCTTCTCTTGTTGTAATATAAAGTTTCGCTGGAGTTTTCCAGATAAGGTTATAAAAGAACATTATTACTGCCCAACCTGAAAAACCACCGATTACGGAAGTTGCTATATTACCCCAGTCAATCACTACTATTCCTGAAAAGAACGAATATGTGATTGACGCAAATCCAGTAAAAATGGCGACACCTAAATTCCCTATCCAATTTCGCATGTCGGAAGAGTAGTATGAGAAAGTCTCGCTTATTGCAGTTTTCCAAATCAGACTATGGTAATCCTTGTTTTTCATATGTCACCAATGAAATTTTTGATTGAAGCAACTCGCAGAAAGTGCTAACGGGCTGATGAGTGGTTGTGAACAAGTTTCGGGAGCAGAAAACTTGAAGCGTGGAAATAATTCTTATTATATAGCATCTCCTTAATCAGCAATCTTCTCCACCACCCAAAAATGGGACAGTCCCAGCGCGCGCAGGGGGGTCTTCTCCATGAACTGCAGAACCGCGCGCAGAAATTTTCCGAACGCGCCGAAGCGCGCGATGATGTTGTCGTACGCGCCGAAAACGATCGTCCGTTCGATAAAACGGACAGGCAGGCCCTCGAAGAGCCTTTCGAGGTCGCGCTTCGAGTAGACGCGCACGTGCGGCGCGAGTTTGTCCCGCCAGCGGCGCGGCAGGTAGTTGACGAACAACTTGTTGCCGAAATGATACGTCCCCTTCCAGTAAATGCCGTGCGTCTCGAAGGGATAGCCGCGGTTCGGGCAAAACAGCGCGATCCGTCCATTTGGCTTTAACACGCGCACCATCTCACGGATGGCGGCGCGGTCGTCCTGCACATGCTCGATCACTTCGTGGCTCACGATCAAATCGAAACCGCCGTCCTCCCGCAAGTGCATCGGGACGTTGTGAGCGGAGTGGAGCGAAGCGGAACGCAGTCGAAGGGCGGCGGATGGAAACGGCACAAACTCCCCCGCCGCGTTCACGATGTGCGGCGAACGCGCGTGGGCTTCCGCCGCGCGCTCGTGGTCATATTCCAGGCCAATCACCGTCCCGCCGTGGGAGGCCAGTTTCTCCACGTACATGCCCACGCCGCATCCGTTCTCGAGCACGCGCCCTTTCACACGCTCGCCCGCCGCGCGCAGAATCATGTCCAGGCGTCGCGCTTGTCCCGCGCGCCAAACGTACGAAGGTTCGCCGCGCAGGGCGGCCTTGTCCATGTCTCGTTGGGTCATGGCGCTTAGTTTACACGATTTTCGTTATGTAGGATAATGCGGGGCGTTGTCACTTCAACACTTGGAGCATTCATGAAAATAGCCATCATCGGCGCGGGCTACGGCGGCATGGCCGCCGCCTACGACCTGCGCAACGCGGGACACGAAGTCGCCATCTTCGAGGCCGCCCAATTCGTCGGCGGGCTGGCAAGCGGATTCAAAGAGCCGCATTGGGATTGGTCGGTGGAAAAGTTCTACCATCACTGGTTCCAATCCGACGCTTCGATGCTCGGCCTCATCCGCGAACTGGGGCTGGACGACAAAGTCCGCTTCCCGCGTCCGCTGACCGTGATGTATCACGATGGAAAATTTTATCCCTTCGACTCGATCCTGAAAGCGCTTCTCTTTCCTGGACTTGGATTTGGTCTCGACAAAATCAGATTTGGCTTCGTCGGACTTTTCCTCCGTCTCACGAACAACTGGCGCGCGCTCGAACAGGTCACCGCCGACGCGTGGATGATGAAATGGGCGGGACGCCGCGTCTACGAGAAGATGTGGAAGCCCCTGCTGATCGGCAAATTTGGCCCGTTCTACCGGGACGTCAACATGGCGTGGATGTGGGCGCGCATCAAAGCGCGGACGACCCGCCTCGGGACCTTCGAGGGCGGCTTCCAAAAATTTGCCGATCTCTTCGCGGACAGGTTGCGCGCCCTCGGCGTGGAGATTCGGCTTGGGGTGGCTGTCAAGTCCATTAAACAGGACGCGGCCAAAGGTCTGATGGTGGATGCGGAATCGTTCGACAAAGTCCTCGTCACCACGTCCCCGAGTCTGATGGCGAAGATGTGTCCCGACTTGCCCGAGGAATATCTCAAGGGCTTGCTCGATCTCAAATCCATGGGTGCGGTGGTGATGACGCTGTCACTCAAAGAGCAGTTGTCGAAGGATGGCTTTTACTGGTTCAACCTGCCCAAGGAAGCGGGCTTCCCGTTTTTGGCGCTGGTGGAGCACACGAATTTTGTCTCACCCAAAAATTTTGGCGGCGACCGAATCGTTTACGCGGGCGATTATCTCGAGCAGGGTCACGAATATTTTTCATTGAGTGACGAAGAATTGCTGGAAAAGTTTTTGCCCGCCTTCAAAAAGATCAATCCCGAGTTCGAGCGCGATTGGGTGAAGAAGATTTGGGTCTACAAGACGAACTACGCCCAGCCTGTGCCGTTGCTGAACCACTCGAAAAATATTCCGCCCATCCAAACTCCCGTGGACGGGTTGTACTTCGCCTCGATGAGCCAGGTCTACCCGTGGGACCGCGGCACCAACTTCGCGGTGGAGATCGGACGCCGCGCGGCGAAGATGATGTTGAGTTAAATCAAAAGGCGACTCGTGCGAGTCGCCTTTTGATTTACGGGCCTGGAACGTGATGCGTGGTGATCCAGTCGCTGATGGTGATGTAGGTGGTGGCGCCACCGTAGATGGTGAACTGTTTCATTCTGCCATCGGGATAAACGTACGCGCCTTCGAGGTTGTAGTTGGGCGCCCAGGCATAGGCATAGTACGTGCCGTTGGGGAGCAGGAAGGTGAAGTCCATGTGGTTCTCGGGGATGGAGAACTGGATGACTTCGCCAGTCAACACGTTTTGGAAGTACATCGTCATGGGCGGGTTGAACTCGCTGGGGTACGAGATGGTCCCTGACACCTCGCCATGCGGCAGTTCAACTCTGGGGCGGAGCACCTGAATCTCCACGTAGAAGGCTTTGTTGGCGCCATCGCCCGAGCCAAATAACAGTCCAGACGGGTTGCGGAGCATCCAATACCCGGTGTAGTGACCGGCTCTGGCGGGCACTGTCAGCGTCACCGAGACATCCACGGTTTGGCCGGGAGCCACGTAACCGGGCAGGCGTAAGGCTGTAGTCTCGCCCATCGCGGCACCGCTGGTGAAGACCAGCATATAGTCTGGGGTCCACGTGCAGGTGCCGCGGTTCTTGATGCGCCAGGTTTTGGTGAATATTTCACCTGTTTCGAAGATTGTGCCATCTGGGATGGTCACGTCTTTGACGAAGGCGGCCCAGTCGCAGTACGAAACAGGCGTGGATGTCGGGATGGATGTCGCCGTGGGAACAGGCGTGCTGGTGGGTGGAATCGCCGTCGGTGGAACGGGAGTCTGCGTGGGCGCGGTCTGCGTCAACGCGGCGATGGTCTGTGTGACCATGGATTGCAGGGTGGCTTGCGCGTCCGTGGACGGTTGCGGCGCGGGCGCGAGCACGCTCGCGGCCACAATGCCAACTGGAATCAGGATGACAAGTCCCAAAACGAAAATTCCAAGCAGGATAAGGATGGTATTGGTTGTGATTTTCATGTTGCACCTCTATTAATGTTTTACAGGAATTACTGACGCATTGCCCCGTAAAAAAGTTCCCAAAGTAAGCTCATCGTATCGGGTACACTTGGCGGCAGGATAAAGGAGATTTCATGTCCCTCAGTAACCATTTCATCAAACCACGTTATGACTCGGGTGGGTTCGCGGGCATCCCGCAACGCATTCGCGGCCACCTCGCCTCGGGACAATATGACGCGGTGGTGCTCTTCCTCGTGGACGGTCTTGGCTGGCGCTTCATCGAGCGTTTTCAGGACGCGCCTTTCGTAAAACGCCTCGCCCGCGACGGGACGCTGGAGAAACTGACCTCCCAGTTCCCGTCCACGACCGCCGCGCACGTCACGACCATCCACACAGGTCTGCCCGTGGGCGAGAGCGGCGTCTACGAGTGGTTCTACTACGAGCCTCTGCTGGACCGCGTCATCGCGCCGCTGCTGTTCTCCTTTGCGGGCGAGTTACAACGCGACACGCTCAAAGGTCTGGTCGACGCGAAGAAACTCTATCCGACGAAGACCCTCTACAACGCGTGGCGAAATGACGGCATCGAGTCGCACGTCTTCGGCATCCGCGATTACACGCCGTCCACCTACTCCAACGTGGTCATGAAAGGCGCGAAATTAAATTCATTCAAGACCCTGTCTGAGGCGTTGATCAATCTGGGACTCTTGCTCGAAAAGCAGACGAAGCCGACCTATGTCCATTTCTATTTTGACAAGATTGACGGTCTCTGCCATGAGTACGGCCCCGACGCGCCGCAGGCCGAGGCCGAGATCGAGACCTTTTTCCTCATCATGGAACACTACTTCATGCGGATATTTCCGCGCGGCAAACGCGTCCTCTTCCTGATGACGGCGGATCACGGCTCCTCCGAAGTGGATCCGCAGACGACCGTCTTTCTCAACACGGACGCGCGCTTCGCGGGCGTGGAGCGTTTTCTCAAAACGAATCGGAACGGGGAATTCCTCGTTCCCGCAGGTTCCGCGCGCGACATGTTTCTCTACATCAAAGATGACCTGCTCGACGAGGCGCAGTCTTTCCTTGCGAGCCGTCTCAATGAAAAAGCCGAAGTTGTTAAAGTCAGTGAATTGATAAATGAGGGTTATTTCGGTCCGACCATTTCTCCTGAATTTCGCTCCCGCGTCGGCAATCTGGTGATTTTGTCACACCGATACGAATCGGTCTGGTGGTATGTCAAGGATAAGTTTGAGCAGAGGTATTACGGTCATCATGGCGGGTTGACCCCGCAGGAGATGAAGATTCCGTTGTTTACTTGTGCGAGATAAAAAAACAGGCGACCTGTGCATGAGGTCGCCTGTTAATTCATTCAAATCTATCAGCGTTTTCCAAACCACATTCGCGCCAGCAGGTTGTCCTTCTTGATGAATTGATGATACAACGCTGCGGCGACATGCAGTCCGATTAGTCCCAGCAGTGCTAGAGCGGTGAATCCGTGACCGAGGCGCGGCGGATAGGCCATAAAGTCCGCGGGGAACGGCACCGCGCCGCGGAAAACCGCAAACAGGTCGGCTTGTACCGCTGTTCCCAATCCGCTGACGACCATCCCAATCACGCCTACGTATAAGAGGAAGTGAACGGCTTTCGATACAAAATCGAGGAAGGTACTATCTGTGTTGGCGGATGCGGGACGCGGCAAGGTGAAGCGGGTGATCAATCGTGCCACCAGCACCAGCGCGAGCAAACCACCCCAAAGGGCGTGGATCTGAAGCGTGCTGGTTTTCTCCGCCGTGTCGGGGATGGGATTCAGCACGAACATTCCGATCACGATGGCGAGAATCGTCATGACGGCCATCAGCCAGTGCAGGACGACATGAACGGGATGATATCGTTTGGGGTTTTCAGTGGACATGTTGCTCCTCTCTGAAGTTGTTTCCGCTTGGACGGCTTTGCATCGTGGAAACTTACCTGCTGACGAGTTGTGCCGCGCCCGTCATGGATATAGGGTCTCGACACTGTTCCCCAGTTGATACCCGCCATGTGTATCAACGATATATTGCTTCAGTTCCTCCCAGGACACGCGCACCGTCCCGACCAGGCGGTCGCTGTTGTGACAATTCACATGTGTTTCCAATATGGTGTCAGGGACATTCTCCGCAAATTGCCTTCCCAGTACTTTCAACGCGTGGGCGATGATAACGAACGTGCGCTCTGGCACGCAGCAATTTACATTTTTTACGCAAATACAAAGAACATCCATTCGGAAAATGATCATCATGCCTCCCGCCGGTTCAAACTGAATATTCATCACCTGATAATGGGCGTCAATCGCCTTCGAGAGGTCATCCACCACCTTGTTGTCGTTTAAGACCAGATTGATTTTTTCCACCATGACCATTTCATTGGGCACAGGCGTGGGCGTAATGGTTGGCACCAGCGATGCCACCACGATGGTCTGCTGGGCGCCCGCCACGGCCTGCGCCGTGCTCATTTCTCCGCACCCGGTCAGGACAAAAAAAAGAACTCCGATGAGAATGAACGTGGACCGTTTCATGGACACCCTTCTCACTTTTGTGCTTGATGGAGTGGAATTTCCTGTCTAAAACACCCAATACCTATATTTTGTTCCATTGTACATCCGACCTGAATGGCGGACAATCCCCTCTGCTATAATTCCAGCCATGTTCCTCATCACCGGTGGAACGGGATTCATCGGCCGCGCCCTGCTCCGACACATGTTCGAGGCGGGACATCCCCTCCGCACACTCATCCGCCCCTCGCCTCGCACCCCTCGACTGCCAACCGGCGTGCCCCTCGAGGTGGCGGTCGCCAGCCTCAGCGACCCGCGCGGATTGCACGCCGCGCTCTCTGGTGTGGACTATATCATCCACCTCGCCAGTGCCGAGGGACTTGGCAATCGCGGTGACCTGTTCACCACAGACGTTTTGGGTACGAAAAACCTGTCCGAGGCCGCGGCCGACGCGGGAGTGAAACGAATCGTCTACGTCAGCCACCTTGGCGCAGATCGGATGTCCGCCTTCGCGGTCCACAAGGCCAAGGGCATTGCTGAGGAGCACATCCGTCGTTCGGGCACTCCGTACACGATCCTGCGGTCATCCATCGTCTTCGGACCGGAGGACCGCTTCACGGTCCCGTTGACGCGGCTTTTGCGCGCCGCGCCCGGTCTGTTGCCCCTGCCCGGCGGCGGACGCGCCGTTGTCCAGCCGCTGTGGATCGAAGACCTCGTCACCTGCATCCTGTGGGCGTTCGAGAATCCCGAAATGGAAAACCAGACCTACGAGATCGGCGGGAGCGAATATTTCCCGTTGCGTCAGGTGGTGGAGACTATCATGGAAGTGAATCGGCGGCGGCGAGTCATCGTCCCGTTTTCCATGCCCAACATGCGCGCCCTCATCATTCTGCTGGATGCCATGTTCTCGAACTTTCCCTTCTCCTCCTACTCGCTCGATTACTTTTCCATCAACCGCACCTGCCCCGTGGACAACTTGACGCGTGCCTTCGGCCTGATGCCCGCGCGTTTCACCTACCGTCTCGAATACCTGCGCCGCGTCCCGTGGACGCAACGTCTCTCGCGCTGGACGAGCGTGCAGACCAAGCGCGCCGCCGAACGATTGCGCGAACGTTTTCCGTCATTGCGCCCGCCTGAGTAAGAGCACTTTTTACATTTTTTGTTTTACGTTTTATGCCCCCCACCATCCGCCTCCTCGAATCCCCCGAAGAAATGACCGCGGTCGAAGAACTCCAGCGGCAAGTCTGGCCCGGCGACGAGACCGAGATCGTCCCCGCGCACCTGCTCATCACCGCCGCGCACAATGGCGGGCTGGTGCTAGGCGCGTTTGAAGAGGAGAAACTGGTCGGCTTTGTCTTTGGCTTTCCCGGACTCGAATCTCTGCCCGATGGCCCGCGTCCCAAACACTGCTCGCACATGCTTGGTGTTTTGGAATCGTACCGCGACTCGGGCCTCGGCTTCGCGCTCAAACGCGCCCAGTGGCAGATGGTGCGTCATCAGGGACTCGATCGCATCACCTGGACGTACGACCCGCTCCTCAGTCGCAACGCCCAACTCAATATTGCCAAACTCGGCGCGGTCTGCAACACTTACCTCCGCTCGCAATACGGCGACATGCGCGACGGACTCAACGCGGGACTCCCCTCCGACCGCTTTCAAGTGGATTGGTGGATCAGCACCCGCCGCGTCGAGCGCCGCCTCTCCAAACGTTCACGCGGGACCTTGGGCCTGTCCCAGTTCCAAAAAGCGGGGACGCAACTTTTGTATTTCCCTGCCACTCACGCCAACGGACTCCTCCAGCCGCCCGAATCCTTTTCCCCGCCCAACGACCGTCTCGCGCTGGCCGAAATTCCTCCCGATTTTCTCGCGCTCAAATCCGCCGACCTTTCCCTCGCCCGCGACTGGCGCTTCTTCTCACGCGAAGTCTTCGAGACGTGTTTCGCGGCGGGCTACCTCGTCACCGATTTCATCTTCGACCGCGAAAGCGGACGAGGCCTCTACGTCCTCGCGGACGGCGAATCGACACTTGGAAAAGTGTTGGGATAATCTCACACACTGCATAGATCATCCATGCCAACCACTCCTCTCATCCCAAACAAATGGGCGATCGATGCCCTAATCCGTTCCTACAATCACGTTTATCAGGTGGCCTACCACTCGCGCTACGAACAGTTGGGAGGCGTTGGCGTATCGCGATACAAAAATAAGATTCCCGGCGTCCCATTTCAACTCGAATTTCTGGCGTTGGAACCAGACCCTGTTGCGGTCTGTGCGCGCATCAACTCCTACCCCAGAAAGCCCAATGAGAAATATGTGTTGAACGTGTTCCATTCCGAACCGACCCAGCCCGAAGTGAAGACTCAATACCAGTCCCTCGGCTATGAGTTCGTGGAGACAGCCATGATCATGGGACTGTCTCTCCCCATCCGCACCTCGCGCGGCTGGACGCATGTCCACAAGATTGGCGCGCCCGAGGAGATCGAATTTGCCAACAAGGGACTTGCGCTGGGGGGTGAACATATCCCTGAGAAGACCTTCGGCGACCCGCACATCATCAACTTTTACGCCCAACTCGAGCACCGCGCCGTCGGCTGGACGCAACTCGTCACGGTCTGCGATGGTATCGGCTACCTCAATCAGTTATACACATTGCCCGTCTACCGTCGTCGTGGCATCGGGACGCGTCTCCTGCGCCGCGCACATCAGGAGGCCAATCACCTCGGGTTACGTCACATGGTTCTGCTCGCCTCCGAGATGGGGATGAGTCTCTACCGCCGCGCGGGATACAAGCCGCTGGCCTATCTCTCCGTGTTCCGCCCCCAGGAATAACGCGGGGCAGACCAGTGTGTCTGCCCGACGGTGTGTCTGCTCAGAAATACACAAAGAGACGACTCGTGCGAGCCGCCTCTTTGTGTTGGACGGGACTTTCTTGGAAAGGTGCGAAAATTTTGGATTCACCTCCGTACGGAAGCGTTTTGTTCACGCCCGCTGGCTGTCATCCCAACAGGATGATAGGTCGGCTCGACGCTCGCGGGAGTCCGCAGACTGGCGGCCGGGGTGGGGAAGGGTCGGGGCGTGGGCTTAATGTAAGTGGGAATGGGATTGGTGGCCGGGCGCGGCTGGGATCTGGGTTCCTCTCGCGGCGCGGCTGGACGGTACGAGGGACGATACGAAGCACGCGTCTCCGCCACTGTGAAGAGACGCTCGCCAGCCACCGAGAAGGTCCCGATGATCAGGACGCGGATCAACCAGACCATGGCCGCCACAAAGACGGGGATGCCGCGTGCCATCACGCCCGGAGCGAGCAGGCTCGCGCCCGCCGCCTGGTGATTGACGATGGCCACCGACACCCCCCACCAGGTCAGTCCGGCGTTGAAGGCCGCGGCCAGCAGCCACGCGCCAAACAGGTACCAGACCTCGGCGGGTTCGTCGCGCCCCTGTTCGGGGGTGAAGATGCGGGCAATACCGGCAAAATCCATCCCGCAGAACGCCAGTGCGAGGATCGTCGCCCAGCGCATCCCCGCGAAGGTAATGTCACCGAGCATATCCCGCAGGGCAAACTGCGTGGTGCTGAAGTTGAAGACCTCGAAGGCCGCCAGCGCCGCCACCAAAATCGTGCCGAAGATGGCGCCGCGCTTCAGGGCGGTTCCCCGGAGGAAAGGCATCAATTGAAGGTTGAGATTACGGTTCATCTTGAACTCCTTTTGAGAGATGGAACCAGAAAATGGACAACGCTGACAGTATAGAACGCATGTTCTAAATTGTCAATGGTTGGAGACTTGAAATCCGCACGTGGAACTTGTGGATACTTTACAGTACAATTTCCCCATGCCCACTGACCCGCATCTTCAGCGAGCGCTCCAACAAGGTGAGATCGAACTCAAAGGCCAGTTCATGCTCGGCTCGAATTACACCTTTCTTGTGAACGTCCGTCACGAGGGGCAGATTCTCCAGGCTGTTTACAAACCCAGCAAAGGCGAACAACCGCTCTGGGATTTTGAAGACAATACCCTCGCACTGCGCGAGGTTGCTGCGTATATCGTCAGCGAAGCGCTGGGATTTGAGCTCGTCCCGTTCACCGTTCTCCGCGAGGGGCCATTCGGTCCTGGCTCGCTCCAGCAACATATCGAGTACGATCCCAACTATCATTATTTCAATTTCACAAGCGCAGACAAGTCCCTGCTCAAATCTGTTGTGTTGTTCGACCTGCTTTGCAACAACGCCGACCGCAAGGGCGGTCATATCTTTTTTGATGCCGCACACAAACTCTGGGCGATCGACCACGGACTCTGTTTCCACGAAGAGGACAAACTGCGGACCGTCATCTGGGACTTCGCGGCCGAACCGATTCCCGACTCCCTCCTCTCGCCACTTTCCCGACTTTCGGCCTGCCGCGCGGACCTCGAAC